>NZ_JACJEQ010000015.1:0-100526 GCF_014164125.1 Pseudoalteromonas sp. SG44-8
ATATAGCTGTAAGCTGTAAGCTGTAAGCTGTAAGCTGTAAGCTGTAAAATTGAACCTTGTTGGGCACACCCTTACAAGGTTTTTTTATAAACAAATTTAAGTGTTTAGTTTTACCTGATGTCGCAAATCTCAGGAAACTGTGCTTTATTTAAAAGATGTAAACTTAAATAGAGTCATCAATGGAATTAATCAATCAGGTTATCTATGTTGATAACGTTGAAGAAACCTTAGACTTTTATTATCAAGCGTTTGGTTTTGGCACCCATACTCTCAGCGATGATGCCGAATATGGTGAGCTTGCCACAGGCGATATAAAAATTGCTTTTGCGAATCACCCATCTGCTCAAGCCCATTTTAAACAAGGTTATATACGCGCTCACCCAAAGCAACCAGCGCTAGGTTTTGAGCTGCGCTTTAGCTGTACTAATCTCAGTGAAAGTTACGATAAAGCGGTGCTTGCTGGCGCAGAGCCTCTTTGCCCCCCTAGCTGTAGAGGAACTCAATATTATGCCTACGTACGAGCCATTGAAGGTACTTTGATCTGCTTAGTACAAGCCTAGCCCTTCATCAAAACAGCATTAAAGTTTAACTTTGTAGCAATATAAGCCACACGTAACTGTCATCTAATTTCCTTATCTTAGCGGTAATTTAAATAAGGAGGTTAATATGAATACATTACTACTAACATTGATGCTACTAAGCCCAACTGAAGCGCTAGTGACTGAACAAATCAAACTGCAAACCACTGAAACACTAAAAGTTATGCAAATTGAACAGCAGACACAGTTGAAAACACAAGTCATCGCCTCATTAGAAAATATAGAATTGATATTGCCTGTGGTTGTTGATAAGCAAACTTTAGCGAAAGTACAAAACGTAAAACAGCAACTTAACCAAGACTAAGTTGCTCTGCAGAGTTAGTCCAAAAACGAAGCTAAAGCGATTTCAACTAAACTCTCGGTATTTTTGTTGTGGTTTTTCTTAATACCTCGCTGGCTAAATCGATTAGTCGGTATTTCAAAATGTATAAAACCATTATTATTGGCTTGCTGGTTCACTAGTAATTGTTTTTCTTTCGCTGTTAAGTGATTGTCGTGAATTTTATTAAGTTCTTTTGGATCTAGCCAAATACCCGCACAACTTGGGCACTCATCAATTTCGACCACATGAAGAGGTGTAAAAAAGCGCCGCATCATCACGATACTCGGGCACTTAGGGCAATTAATTCGTGCCGTTAAATCAACGTCTGTGTCAGGTAAAGCAGCCAAGTGCTCAGCAAGCACCAGCGCTCTTTTTAAAGATGGATCACTAAAATTAAAAATCTGGCGATTATCAAAAAATACCCCACCATTGGCGGATGAGAAAACCTCGATCCCCCCGACCATTAGTTTAGTGAGTTCTATATTTGTCCTTGGGCAGCGCATATCCAGCTCCTTTGCATTTTATTACTCATCGCAGTGAGATATTAACTCGGTGCAAGCGCCTTTTCAATTAGCGGTACTAACGGCGCTGGTAAAGTAATATTACCCGCCAACACAAAGTCATGTGCCTCAGTAGACATTTTTTGCCACGTACGTTGCAAAATCCCAATCCACTTTTGCTCATCGTAGGCTGGTTTTGTTTGCACAAATGCCAACATGTAATACTCAATAAACACTAAACTTGCGATATCTTCCACCAATTGACTATCAGGATTTCGCTTGATTTGTTTTTTCGCAACCGCTGCATATACTCGTTGCTGATCAACATCAGAACAACCAACTTGCTGCATTAATTCAACCACAGTACTGGCATGAAAAACATACAACGCACTGCGCCACTGATGATAGCCTTGTTTATCCATTGGAAAGTGACTTCGCGGCGAACACCAACGCTTTATGTGTTGTGCTCTCACAGCAATATGCATTAGCTCATCAGCATCAGGTTTAAAACGGTTTAACATCTGCGTCATACGCTCTGAATATAAACGCTCTTTAGGCCACACTTTACCTGCATAGTGTTCTTGATTAGGATCCTGACTATTTGCTTCATCAATTAACGCGATTACTTGCTCAAACATTAGTTTAGTCATCATTCTTAGATTTATAGGCTATTTTAATCAGCTCATTTGTAATTAGCTAGTTGAAAGTATTACGAGTTATTTATTGTTACTTTATTACTGAGCATCAATGAATTGGGAACTAAGTGACGACAGCCATCGGTCTGTAAAGTAATATATCTGAGGTTTAAATCGACCACGACACCTTTACAGCTTGCGACCTCGATGTTGTCGCCTAATTTAATTGGACGGTAAAGCACAATCATTATCCCTCCAACGAGATTTGAAATTGCATCTTTAAGCGCAAACCCTAACGCAAACCCTGTTAAACCCAAGCCAGCGACTAAACCAGTTACATCAAAATCAAGCTTAGAGAGCGCTAATATAGTGCCAATAAAAATCAAAATCGCTTTTTGTGAGTTTGAAATTAAACGAAACGATTCCGCGGCATGGCCATCAAAACGACGTTCAACCTTCTTCAGTGCCAAGTGAAAAACTAAACTTAAAACAATACAGCCAACAAATACCAAAATAGCAGCAATAATTTTTTCATTCATAGATAAGCGCCATATTAAATAAACCAGCTCTTTAGTTAATAGATTTACTAAAAGATTAATTCATTGAGCAAAGCTGTGTCTAAATTAGTTAAACTGAGTGAGATCAACTGCTAATGAATGCTTGGGCTTTTCAATCATGCGGGCAAGTTCTATATCACCCTCTTTTACTATAATTGTCGCGGTGTACTTTAACTGATGTGCTTTTGCAATGCCTTTATCATCTTGCTTATCGAATCCTACCGCCACTAATTTTAAACTTTTTAATGTTAACTGAGATTGCTTAATCAGCTTTAACAATCTTGGTACTTCACGTTCGCTGTCATGGCACCAAGTACCAAACAGCACTAGTATATCTTTACCAGCTAGTTTCTTGATTGTATTTAATTCGTGTTGAGACGGTTTAAAACTATCGTACTGCTGCTCGAAGCCGTTGTAATTTTTTAATAAATTAGCAGCACTGATCTGCCCGACTAAAGGCTCTTGTGCGGCAAAACTAACACTGCATAGCAACAAAAACCCTATCATTACAACCTGTTTCAACATACTTTTCTCTTATTGATTGAGCACTTAAAAATTGACTAAATTTTCAGAGATGTGGATAAATTAGCAACTAAGATACCGTTATTGAAAACCTAATCACGCAGCATAACGATGCTTGAGTAATATTAGCACTTTACTGCGAGTAATTGCTTTAAACTATCGGGAACAAATTTACGCTGTGCTGTAATGGCATAAAAATGCTCGTAAGCATCAGGTAAGCGCTGGTACTCAATTAATACCCCTTGCTCTATTTCATCTTTTACGACCACCGATGGTAATACCGATAATGCCCCACTATCACGTGCCAGTAATCGCAGCATCGCCATATCATCGGCTTCTGCTTTAATTTCTGGTTTGTATTGCCAGCGAGCACACAATGCATTAAATGAGTCCCTTATTGCCGACGTTTTACTGGGTAATACCCATTGTGCGTTTTCATAGCCAATTGGAAACTCACTACTGATTTTACCATCAGCAGGCCCTACGATAGCCAACGGTTGACGCGAAACTAACTGGCTTTGCCATAACTCATTATGATGCTCTGTTCCTACGGGTTTATTTGTCAGTACTAAATCTAATTCATGCTCCGCCAAACCATTTAGCAAACCATCCATACGCCGTGCGGTTAAAGAAAAAGTGACCGAGGAAGAGCTTAACAATGGATTGATAAATTCTTCAATAAAATTTCGCGATAGCGTATTTAAGACTCCAATAGAAAGGTGTTGTTTTTCAGCAATTGCACCTTTGCTCAAAAACGAAGATAACTCTTCACCAGTGCTAAAAATGTCGTTGGCATAGGCTAATACACGTTTACCCATATCTGTAAGCTCTAAGCTTCGGCCTTTTCGCTCAAACAAATTAACGTTAATCGTGTGCTCAAGTTGCTTTATTTGGGTTGATAGAGCCGATTGCGAAATATGCAGCTCTTTAGCAGCTTGCGTTAGATTACCTAGCAACGCGACTCGCCAAAAATAATAAAGATGATGATAATTAAGTCGGCTCATGAATAGTTAACTTAAATAGAACGTTTAGATAGATTATATCTATTTTTTTTCGCCTTTCAACTTTGTCATACTAGGTCCTGTTGACCTTTCAGGATTGAAATTTGTTCTATCTGGGCAGAATCCTTCGGGCAGCGGGTGTTTGGCATTTACGCTGCGTTATCAACTACTTACGGGGAATAACCACACGAGATAGGTTCTGCCTTGCCTAAAAGTTAAACATACGGCTGCAAAAGTAACCTCGAAAAATAAACAGCCCCTAATTGCATCAATTAAAAGGAGCAGTAAATGAGTGAGTTAATTATTTCACTGTTAATGTTGGCTATCCCCCTTAGCATGCTGCTAACGGCTTACATTATCGGTAACAAAACCACGGCCAATAATGGCAAGGCCATCTTTTATGTACTAATCGCAAATGCTCTGTTACTTATAGGTGCGTTAACTGCTCAGACTACTTTCTCCCTGTCGTTAATATCAGCCCTTTCTTTCACAACCACTCGAATCATTATGCTGGCGCTAATCGTGTTTATCGGCATTTGCTTGGTAAGGTTTTGTCAAAACTATATGGCTGGTGAGCCACGTATTAATTACTTTTGGCGATGGTTATTGACGACCTTATCGGCTGTTACTCTGGTTGTATTAAGTAATCATTTAATTCTATTTTGGCTGGGCTGGCTATCAATTAGTCTCGCGCTACATAAGTTATTAATGTTTTATCCTAACAGGCCACGTGCAGCACTGGCCGCACATAAAAAATTCATTGTCGCCCGTTTAGCTGAAACATGTTTGTTCATCGCTTTTGCACTGCTATATAACGTACACGATACCTGGTTGATCACTGAGATCACTGCGGCCTACATAAATAATACCGTCGAGCTAACATTGAGTGAACAACTCGCTGGCAGTCTTATTGCACTGGCTGCGCTGATCAAGTGCGCACAGCTTCCGTTACATGGTTGGCTTATCCAAGTTGTTGAAGCGCCAACTCCTGTCAGTGCGCTTTTACATGCAGGGGTGATTAACCTAGGTGGTTTTTTATTAATTTTATTTGCGCCACTGTTTATGCAAGCAACAATTGCCCAGTGGTTAGTGCTGGTCGTAGCAGGGTTAACCACTGTAATTAGCGCCTTAGTCATGACGACTCGGGTCAGTGTTAAAGTTCGACTCGCATGGTCAACCAGCGCACAAATGGGTTTAATGCTCTTAGAATGTGCATTAGGACTTTTCGAACTGGCGCTCATGCATCTAGTGACACATTCTATGTATAAAGCATACGCATTTTTAAATGCAGGTAACGCAATTAATGAAGATATTAATCGCCGTCATGCACCAAAACATACTCCCTCATTAGCTGATTGGCTCAGAGGCATGATTATTTCAACAGTTATTGTTTCTTCGGCATGGTTTATCAGTGGTTACAGTGGCGCTATCAGTGTTTGGTTACTACTAACATTAGCACTCACAATACTGATTGCTACAAAGCACGGTATTGCAGGGAGGAGTATGCTAATACCCATCACTTTTATCGCTCTTATTGCGACCTTAAGCTACGTCGGATTAAAAACACTATTTGGCTTAGCTGTCGATACCACAGCATGGCGTGAAGCGGCATTTAGCATCGCTGATATCTGGGCTATCGTACTGATTACAACATTAATGGCATTAAGTTACTTTCTTCGCAATCAAAGCCAACACCCTAAAGTAAAAGCACTCTCAACCATGTTATTTGCAGGGCTGTATCTTGATGAATGGTTCACTCGGTTAACCTTAAAACTTTGGCCTATTCGCCTTCCCGTTGATAAGCAAACAAATACGAAGCACCACAACCAGACGTTTATTGCAAAGGAGTCACAATTATGAATACCGCTACCTCCTGTAACACTGAGCAAGCACTTAACAATACAGAAAAAGCGATATTAGCAAAAGTATGTGGCTACATTGCACCCAGTTGGCCACTTGATCAAATGATTGCTGTGAATCCCTTTTGGCACATGCGCGATATGCCCATCGAGCAAGTCAGTGCTCGCATAAGCGTATTGACCAATGCCAAACTACAAATGCCTAAAGCTTATTATCAAGCAAAATATCAACAACAAGCAATCACCGATGAAAACTTACGTGATGCAACCCATATATTAGGAGTTGTTTTAACACTTGAACAGCTAAAAGAGTCACTGAAAATTGATTTACCACTGATGCACTGGCATAACATTTCTGACTTGCTTGATACTCAACGAGATCCACATAAGATGGCTTGGCACGATGAAATTATTCATCAAATCAGTCAATTTTGTGCGGCACATTATCAACAGCTTGGCCCTATGCTACATCGTAACGATATTTCTCAAGTCAGTGATCTCTACCATCATTGGTTAACAGTGATCAAAGCAGACAAAGGGGTTAGTATCATCATGGATGAAAAACACCTCAACAGCTATTTTGCTCAGTTACCTGACTCAGCTGACCAATTAATTGTAGAAACAATCAATACGTTAGGAATTGACGAGGACTGCTTAGAGTATTATGCCCATGCCCTGTTACTCGATATTAATGGCTGGGCTTCGTGGCTGGCGTATTTACGTTGGCAAGGGGACTTATATCAACAGCCCCACGATGAAATGTACCAATTATTAGCGATACGTATGGCGTGGGATTTAGTTATTTGGCGTTACCTTAAGGACCATGATAAGCCAAGTTATGCGTTGTTAAGCAGTCAATGGCAGCAAGAAAAAGCACAAATATCCGAGCGTTTAAATAACCATAAAATTGCTCAGCGTCCAATATGGGTGTGGGCTAAAGCAGCAGAACTAAATTATCAACAAACACTGCAACAAAAGCTCATTAATGCTGATAAAAAAACCGTTACTAAGACACAATTACAGGCGATATTTTGTATTGATGTTCGCTCAGAAGTGATGCGCCGAGCATTAGAATCACAAAGCCAAACCATTGAAACATTCGGCTTTGCAGGCTTTTTTGGCCTGCCTATTGAATACCAAGCCCATTCTAGTGCCCTTAAGCGGCCACAACTTCCTGGGTTATTAAAACCGATAATTCAGGTCAGTGAACAACATACAAACAATAAAACGTTATCAAAGCGAAAGCTTACAGCGGCTTGGCAGAGCTGGTCTAAAGCCGCACCAGCTGCGTTTTCAATGGTTGAATCCGCGGGTTGGTTATACGCGTTTAAACTGCTAAAAAATACTTTTTTAGCAAGCCGTGATGGCATACAGTCAAGCCATAACGAGCAATGGCAATTAAACAAAAATGATCAGCAACTTAATGTTCAAGATAAAGCAGAACTTGCATATACGGTATTAAATGCCATGGCGATAGAACACTATGCTGAGACTATATTGTTGGTCGGTCACGGTAGCCATACTACCAATAATTTACATGCAGCTGGCCTTGATTGCGGAGCCTGCGGAGGACAAACAGGCGAAGTTAATGTGCGTGTGTTAGCGTCATTACTAAATGATCAGCAGGTTCGCCAAGCATTAAAAAAACGCGGATCCACTGTCCCCACAAACTGCCAATTTGTTGCCGCGCTACACAACACCACAACCGACCACATTACAATTTTTGATGAACCACTGAACGACACAACTAAGCAATGGTTATCAGCGGCGACTCAACAAGCTCAGCGCGAAAGAATACAGCATATCGAACCAAGCCTAGCATTGAAGTCACACCAAGAAATAAACAAAGCC
Source organism: Pseudoalteromonas sp. SG44-8 (assembly GCF_014164125.1). NCBI lineage: Bacteria > Pseudomonadati > Pseudomonadota > Gammaproteobacteria > Alteromonadales > Pseudoalteromonadaceae > Pseudoalteromonas > Pseudoalteromonas sp. SG44-8. Next base: position 7,847 of record NZ_JACJEQ010000015.1, read on the forward strand.
TATCAGCAGCGAGCAAATGACTGGTCACAAGTTCGTCCTGAGTGGGGGTTAGCTAATAATGCCGCATTTATTGTTGCTCCGCGAAGCTGGACTCGCGAGGTGGATCTACAAGGCCGCAGCTTTTTACATGATTACCAGTGGCAACATGATACTGATTTTAGTTTATTAGAGCTCATTATGACTGCACCGATGATCGTCACCAACTGGATTAATACCCAATACAATATCTCGGTCACAGATAACTTTAAATATGGTAGTGGTAACAAAGTACTGCATAATGCAGTGGGAGGAAATATAGGCATCTTTGAAGGTAATGGCGGTGATTTGCGCATTGGCCTTGCTATGCAATCATTACATAATGGTGAAAAATGGATGCATGAACCACTAAGATTAAGCGTCTATATTGCCGCTCCACAACAGGCAATTGCATCGATATATGAAAAACATAGCATGATCAAAAACCTGGTAGATAACGACTGGCTAAGCTTATTTCGGTGGGGTGATAACAATGAAATCGAGCGCTTTTTTAAAGGAAGGTGGCATAACTGTATTCATGCCAATGAAGGTTAACAACAATGCCACACATCGTTCTTGCGACTAAGCATCAAAAATCACGCTGGATTGCTCCTTATCTTGAGCCTTTAGGCTATCAGATTAGAGAGTCTGACGCATTTGATACCGATTCATTGGGCACCTTTAGTGGTGAAATTGCTCGTACATGCTCACCTGAACAAGCAGCATTAACTAAAGCAAAACAAGCGTGTGAATACAGTAATGCTGCATTTGGCTTAGGCAGCGAAGGAAGTTTTGGTGGTGGTCCTTATTTTGGCTTAGTTAACTTCAATACTGAATTACTTTGCCTGTATCAGCGTGATACAAACACAGCTATTTATGGCCATGCTGCTGGGCCATTTTCACCCATTAGCTTACCCATTGAACATCATACAACCGCACAAGCAATAGCCGAAAAGCTAGCCAAGTTTGAACAGCAACATTGGATATTAACATTGCCGCATACGCTTGAAAAAGGCCTAAGCCTAGATGAATTGCTAGCAAGGTTTACTTATCATTTACCATCTTCGGGGAAAATCATCCCCGATTTAAGAGCCATGCATAGCCCTGAACGGCAAACTATGATCGCAAACGCAGCGAAAGATTTAGCAAGACGCTTAACGTCATTTTGCCCCCAGTGTAAGGCAGCTAATTTTGTGATTAAAAAGGCAATAGCCGGGCTAATTTGTAGCCAATGTTCATTACCAACCAAGCAAGTTAAGCATCATCTAATCGCTTGTGATCATTGCCAACATAGCTGTGTTGTTCCAAGCAACAACGCGTTGGCTGATCCAACTTATTGTCAAATTTGTAACCCATGAGACTAACACTAAATGACACCATTTAATTCAACTAAAATGTTATCAGGCGAGCAAGGTATCGTAGATGCGATCAGCTTGCTTAAGTCGGGGCAATGTGTCGCACTGCCAACCGAAACAGTATATGGGCTTGCCGCAGATGCAACAATTCCTAGTGCCGTATTAAAAATTTTTGCTGCTAAAAAACGACCTGAAAGCCATCCCCTGATTGTACATATTCCTGATCAAAGTCATTTAACCCGATGGGCAGAGCAATTACCGGCCTGTGTAAAACCACTTGCAGATGCATTTTGGCCAGGCCCCTTAACGATGATCCTTAAAGCAAAAACAGGATTAAATAATCCTGTTACAGGTGGTTTGCATACTATTGGTTTACGAGTACCAGCAAATGCTTTATTTTTAAAAATATTAACCGAACTTGATACCGGTTTAGCCGCGCCGTCAGCAAATAGCTACAAACAATTGAGTCCAATAGCACCAGAGCAAGTTATCAACGACCTAAATGGTCGTATTGCGGCGGTGTTAGATGGCGGGAAATGTTCCTATGGCATTGAATCAACCATACTGGAAGTTACTGATCAAACTCTGCGTATTTTGAGGCCAGGTCCTATTAGCGCAGTAGAAATTGAGCAGGTAACAGGACTAACCGTGGCAGTACCTTTAAAACATAACGAAATAGTGCCAGGCAATGTCAGCGCCCACTATCAACCGAATACTCCTACAACATTGATATCGCTTGAACAATTAATCACTGAGATTAATGAGCATGACAACGATAAAACACATTATTTAGTGTATTCAAAAACTGCCATCGATGCGCTGCTATTTAAACATGTGCCTATTAACAACATCACATGTTTAGCAGAAGAACCTCATGATTACGCAAAAAATCTCTATGATTCGCTGCATCAAATCGATAAACACTCATGTTTAACTATTCTGGTAGAGCAACCACCACAAGAGCAAGCATGGTCAGCAGTAAACGACAGACTCTCACGTGCAGCATCGACGTATATCGGCTAAGTAAATATTTAACTTAAAACTTTGCAAGTCATTTGATTTAACCCTAGGCTTGCAAATCACAGTCACTATCCATTGTTTTATCCTATTTATGAGACCCAAAACCTTGCTTAAATTATGATAAATATCGATAACACTGAACATGTAGAATCACAATATATTATTTTTAATCACACCTAAGATTTCGCCACAGTAGCAAGACTATTTGATCAGTAAATGTTTGATAGCAAGTTGAGCCGCCAAAAAATTAGTTAAGAGTAAAATACCAAGCCAAAAACTTAACATCCTCCCATCTAAGCACATATGACTCTCTATCCCTTATGAATGGGGAAACAATTTGAAACGAAAATGAGAAAGTACATTGTTTTAGCACGGCTAAGTTGAAAATGATGAAAATACGTTCAATTAGTCATAAATCTGCAATTAAACTATAGGATAATTTCCATTCGATTTAATTAACCTAGAAAAGACGACAGACCTCAATGACCACTCCTTTAGTGCGCTTGAACTTTGCACTGCAATCTTTTGAAGATCCGCTATCAGCTGCCATGGCACATACTATGGAATACGATACGCTGCATCTAAATGCAAACGCAGAGCATGAAATTAGACTGCTTTGTGTATTACCAGAAGATGCGCATGAAGGCGACACTATTTCGTTAAGTGCAACACATATAGCAGCGCGTGATGCACGTTACTTTATGCAATACACACTGCGTCTGAGCGATATAGAAGCCGGTACGGTAACGCTGACACTTGAAAAAATAACTCTCAGTGATGAAAGTGACGAATATGTGCTGCAATTAATGTTGCATGGTTTACATGCCACCCTCAAAGACAGTGCTGAATTTGATGTCGCAATCAAGGAATATGGCGCAGGTTATATACCACAATACGAGCCGGCTCTAGTTTCTAAAAGTCATGCACTGCGCCAATATATGACAAGTTTTAGTAGTTCATTTTTATCATTATTTTAATCCGCAAAGCTGACTTTACCCATAGTAATGGTGGGTATGCCCTGCGCTTGATTACCAAAACGTTGCTGGCCCCCCGCTAAACATTCGTTCGCTAAAATCGCAAACAAAACTGCTTCTTTCGCATCTGGGTCGATACCTAGAGCATGGGTATTTTTAATCTCATGTAACTGTGGACACAAAGATAAAATATGCTTCATCAACAGTGGATTATGTATTCCCCCACCACTGGCATAAACTGTAACATCGGCTAATTTTTCACTGCATTGATTAATAGCCTGTGCAATCATCATCGCCGAAAATCGATTTAGTGTTGCCATTACATCTTCGTGGCTTAGCTCTAGGGTGTTGGTTGTCGTTTGTGCTTGGTGTAAATAAGCCAAATTGAAAACTTCAGGGCCTGTCGTCTTAGGAAAGTCCAAATTAAAAAATTCATCTTGGCATAACTCATCCAACAGCGGCTGATTTATCTGGCCTCGGTTGGCAATTAAACTATCTTTGTCATAATGAAGCGGCGCAAAATAACGTTGTATATAAGCGTCCATGATTGTATTACCTGGTCCAATATCAGAGCTAAATACAGCGCTCGCATCAGCAGATTGTGGTAAAAAAGTCAGGTTAGCAATGCCGCCCATATTCAGTAATATACGATTTTCAGTTAAGCTGCTAAAAAATAAATAGTCGCCATATACTGCAAGTGGTGCGCCTTCTCCGCCCGCTGCAATGTGCTTTTGTCTAAAATCGCCAATCGTGGTAATACCAGTCGTAACCGCTAAATGGTCGCTATCACCTATTTGCAAAGTACCATGATTAAAATCGCTCTGGTTATGCTGACTTTTAGGGCAGTGATAAATAGTTTGCCCGTGACTTGCAATCACATCAATATCAGCTGCAGCAACTTCCCATTTAGCTAAACACTGCAATACCATTTTGCCATGTAATTGCCCCACCCAAGGATGAAGTAAAGTAACTAACTCCAAATCACATTCGCGTTTGGCAAATACTGTTTTTATTTTTTGTTTATAGTCATCATCATAATCAACAGTGTCAAAGGCTAACACATCAATTTGGGTGTTCATGCCATGACCTGAGACTTTGCACAATGCAACATCTAACCCATCTAATGACGTTCCACTCATCAGACCAATTATTAATCTGTGTTGTTTTTTAGCGCTGTTATACAGTTGTAATATATGCTGATGCATTCTTTTTACCCTTAAAAATCAAAATACTAATTAATGTATATGCATTTCAAACTCAAGAATACTTTATACCTTAACTTTAAATATTGAAAGAATAATTATTGCAAACAAGTTAAAAATGCTTTAAAACTTACCAACACACTGAGTGTACCGACAACGATAAAATTCATAATAGCAAAAAATACATAACCACGGGAACTGACCATGAAACACTGCAAACCTAACTCAATGCGCCCACTCCACCTGCTATCTCCAATTGCACTGGCAATTATTGCTACTACTAGCCCTGTTTTATTGGCCGCTGAACAGCAAGAAGTGCAGCAAAAAAAACCTGAAGTAATTACTGTTACTGGCTCTCGAATTCAGCGAACGGAATTAGTTTCAAGTAGCCCAGTAGTGAGTGTTGACGAAGCACAAATACACCTAGATCGCGCGGTGAATGTAGAAGATATTACCGCAAAGTTACCACAAGCTGCAGCGGGAGCTAATAGTACAGGTGCAACGGTAGGTGACTCATTTGGCTCATCGACTATTGATTTACGTGGCCTTGGTCAAAACCGAACTTTGGTATTAATTGACGGTACGCGCGCTGTGCCATTTAGTTTTCGTAACTCAGTTGATGTCAATACAATTCCTGCCGGTTTGATCAAACGTGTTGATGTTTTAACAGGCGGTGCAGCTGCTGTTTATGGCGCCGATGCAGTAGCTGGCGTGGTTAACTTTGTGCTTGATGATGACTTTACCGGCGCTGAGTTTTCAAGTAGTTATGAAACAGCTGATGGTGGCAATGAAAAACTTAATTTTGAAGCCATTTTTGGTGGCGATATAGCTGATGGTAGTGGCCATATTACTGGCTACCTTGGTTATTCTGAACGTAAAGAGTTACTTGCTGGTGAACGTGATTATGCCTTAGAGAATGGCGCGACTATGATTAATAGCGGCGGGTTATACACCGATGTTGCCAGTGGTAATAGTTTAGCGATTAATGATGCAGGCCAAGTCGTGAGCGATCGTCAAACCAATGACTTTACCGGCGACCGCTATTTAACTCAGCCTATGGACAGATTTTCTGCTGGTTTATTATTTGATGTGGATGCCAGCGACAGCGCAATCATTTATGGCCGTGCGATGTATTCTAAAGTAACCGTTAATGGCGCCGGAGCCAGCGGCCAAACACCTATTTTTGTTAATGAGCAAGTAACTCTCACACAAGATAACCAATACATTCCTGATGAACTTCGCCAACAACTCACCTTTGATGCTGATGGTAATACGCTAGTCAATGTTGAACGTAATTTAGGCCTTGGCGTACAGCATACTGAAGCCGTGCGAGATTCATTGCAATTTCAACTGGGTTTAAAAGGCGATATTAACGATTATTTACGTTACGATATTTATGGTCAGTATGGTCAAACCGATGAAGTAGCAACGATCTATAAAAATGCTTACAAAACCGATAAAAGTGGCAATAGTCGCTTTGCCAGTATAGCCAATACCATGGATATTTTTGATCCTAATTTAGATCTAGGCGAATTTAGCGACCCACTACTTTATACCACTCGCGAGCGAACGCAGAGCGTGTTTGCTGCCACCTTATCAGGTGATTCAAGTGCCATATTTGAACTACCTGCCGGTTATGTCGATTTTGCAATTGGTTATGAATACCGCAAAGAAACGGGCAAGCAAACACCGGGAGATGCATTTAGAAATGGCACTAGTTTTGCCGCTGTTAGCGCCTTTGATATGGATGCCAGTTTTGACAGTAGTGAGTTCTATGCAGAACTATTAGTGCCGATCTTAGTTGATATGCCATTTGCAAAAGAGCTTAGTTTTGAGGGCGCGTATCGTATTTCTGATTACTCAAACACTGAAGCAGAAGACACCTATAAACTGGGCATAAACTGGGCAATTAACGATGATATCCGTATCCGTGCGAATAAACTTACGGCATTTAGAGCACCTAACTTAGGTGAATTTGCCAGCCCAATCACCTCTCTTTCACTGGCATTGTTTGATCAAGATAGCGACCAATTCGTGCCACGTTTAGCAGGTCGTTTTAATGGTGATCCATGTTTGCTAGGTACGGGTGACGCAGCACAATGTGCCGCATTTGGCGCACCTGCAGTTGGTACTGAATTTGATAGCAGCTCTGCCGCTTATACTTACGGTGGTAACCCAGATATAAAACCAGAACAAGCTGAATCAGATACTTTAGGCGTGGTTTACACACCCAGTTATATCGATGGCTTCGATGTATCTATAGATTATTACAGCATTCGCGTAACTGATGCAGTAAGCCAAATCCAGCCAGGTGCAGCATTACAGAGCTGTTATATTGACGATCCAAATCCTAATAACCCATTGTGTGGCGCAGTATTACGCGATCCAAACACAGGCTTTATTAGCACCGCGATCGTAAATGACTTTAACCTTGCAGCGATTGAACAAGCTGGTATCGATTTAGCAGCCAACTATGTATTTGATGCACCAATGGATTTAGGCGGTCGCTTTAGGCTCTCATACCAAGGTAACTTTGTAACAAAACAAACTCGCCAAAATAATAGCACCGTAGCCGAAGTTGATTGTAAAGGTACTTACGGTAGCGCGTGTTCAGGTGATTTTGCGAGTATCTTACAAGCCGATTATAAACATCGCGCCACCTTTGATTGGCAGCTAGATACCATGAACTTCCAATTAGGCTGGCGCAGAATCGGTGAAGTAGACTATGCTGTAGATAGAACAGAAACAATTTCAGCACAAGACTACATGGACTTTGCTGCATCGTGGCAAGCAACCGACACTATCGCCGTTAACTTTGGTATCGATAACCTATTTGACAAAGCACCACCAACACCTGAAATTGGCGCTAACCACTTTAATACTGTGAGTGATTACAGCGTTATTGGCCGTACAGTGGGCGTTGCAGTTCGTTACTCACCGAGTTTTTAGTTAATCCCAAATTGCTCATAGCAACACAGGATTAAACCCTTAAAGCGCACCCTGCCCGGTGCGCTTTTCATATTAGATTAGTTGAATCAAAACATTTGCTACTCATCTTGCAGATGGACTCGAAGTAACTTATTCACAAAGAAGTCATGAGACGCTGCGCTGATGAGGAAAATATTGACGCCATAAATAGCGACCTACATGGGTAAAGGTTCTAGAAAAGTATCTAGGTGCTAGGATTAATCCGTTGCCCGTCGTATTTCTGGGTGTCTCATTTACCCTCATTCACTTCTCTTTGTGCAAATTAGGGTCTTTAAACAATCACAACTAAGTCAATTCCCACTGAATGCCCGCAGTTTTACTCCAAATTTATCACTTCAATCGCACCGCGTTTTTGCATAGTTACAAACAGCTTGGTTTGCTGGTCATTAAATGCCACATTGGTTGGATGCTGCCCTGTTAAAGTATAGGTTTGCAATATCTTACCTGCGGGGCTAATTTTTAAAATAACACCTGCGCCATAACGGGCAACATACAGGTTACCTTGGTTATCAACACGCATGCCGTCCATACCATGGTCGTCAAATGTGATCAGCGGCTGCTTATTGCTGATGTTTAGCTCACTATCAAGATCATACTGCCAAATAACCCGCTGCACGCTTTCGTTTACGTAGAGTTTACTATTGCTGTTATTAACCGCCACACCATTGGTGGTGCCCATATTATCTTCTAATAATTGAGTACTGCCATCTGTATTTATACGCCATAATTTGCCGGTAGCATCAGCCCAATTAGGGTCGCTGGCAAATAATACACCGCGTTTGGTAATCGCAATATCGTTTGGTTGATTCATGGTTTTATTATGAGCAAAAACCTCAACGCTTTTACTATTAGCAGGCACTTTTAAAATATTATGATTTACATAATCCGCAATATAGAGATTACCTTGGCTATCAAATTGCAAACCATTACCAACGCTGTCATTTGGCAGCTTTAAAAATAAGCTGGCTTTACCATTGTTATCAACCTTACCAATGGTGCCCTGCTCAGCAAAATTAACTGCGTATAAATGCTGCTTATAAAAAACAGGTCCTTCAACGCCTTGAGTAAACACATTATCAGGCACAAACTCCTTACTGTGCTGCGCAATACTGGTGGCACTAAAAAGTGCTGCACAGCTCAATCCACAGATCATCGCTTTCATTTTATTATTATTCCTAATTTAAATTATTACTGGTGAAGATGCTCAAAATAGGGAAATTGTCTTCGCCAAACGACAGCGTTAATGAGCGTTGCTCGCCATCCTCTAGTTTAATGTTTTCAGCCAAGGAAATCGGGGCAACTCGCCGCCCATCAGCAAATAACGCCATAATATGTTCCGCTTGTAAAATGCGTGAACCTGACGCGTCATTACGAATTGTCACCACTGCGACTCGTCGGCCTTGCTCACTACTCATAAAAACGGAATTAACCACTGTAAAATCACTTTTTTTTGGAGTAATTTTCGCATCATTTTCAAAACTAAACTGCATTCCCTGTAACGCAACTTGATCGACCGACAATACTTCATCATTTGCCTTTACCAAACCGCTCACAAAAGCACTGACTAGCAGTGGCAGTAAAACCAACAGTTGTATTTTCATTTCATTCCCTCGCTAACAACATCTATCTAAAGGTTATTTTTAACACAACTTGTTCTTAAATGGCAGAACAAATCACCACTATTGCACTGCTGCAAAAATGATTCTCTGCACAGCGATAAACTAATCCATACGCAGCATTGAATTTGCTCACCTTAGCCCTAAGTTCATACGTTAAGCATTTAACTCGCTGCAGACAACTAAGCATTTAGATTTACAGTACTTATACGCAGCTCTTTTTAACTGGATACGGAAAAAAATTATGCAATCTATTACCAATAAACAGCTTACGCTTAAATCTCGTCCTCATGGTGCGCCAACACTTGATAATTTTGCTATTAAAAGCGTACAAATGCCTGAATTACAACAAGGCGAAGTATTACTACGTACCATTTATTTATCACTTGACCCTTACATGCGTGGCCGCATGAGTGATGCGAAATCATATGCTGATCCGGTAGAAATTGGCGATGTCATGGTTGGCGCAACCGTATGTCAAATTGAGCAATCAAATAACGACAAGTTTGCAAAAGGCGATTGGGTACTAGCCTATACAGGCTGGCAGGAATATGCGATTTCAAATGGCGAAGGATTAATGCCATTAGGCAAAGAGCCAAATAATCCATCGTATGCATTAGGTATTATGGGTATGCCTGGCTTTACTGCTTATATGGGGCTGCTGGATATTGGCGCACCGAAAGAAGGTGAAACAGTGGTCGTAGCTGCTGCAACAGGCCCAGTAGGTGCAACTGTTGGGCAAATTGCTAAACTCAAAGGTTGTAAAGTAGTCGGTGTGGCAGGCGGCAGTGAAAAATGCCAATACGCAGTCGAAAAGCTTGGTTTTGATGCCTGTATTGATCACCATAGCGATGACTTTGCCAAGCAGTTAGCTGAGGCATGTGATACGGGGATTGATGTTTATTATGAAAATGTGGGCGGAAAAGTCTTTGACGCCGTATTACCACTATTAAACACCGCTGCTCGCGTACCATTATGCGGCTTAGTGTCGCAATATAATGCGACTGAGTTACCACAAGGACCCGATCGTATGGGGGCTCTGATGGGGCAAATTCTCTCTAAGCGCATTCGTATGCAAGGCTTTATTATTTTTGATGATTATGGTCATCGTTATGATGAGTTCGCCACAGATATGCAAAAATGGCTCAGCGAAGGGAAAATTCAATACCGTGAACATTTAATAACCGGGCTTGATAATACAGTGTCTGCTTTTAACGATATGCTGGATGGCAAAAACTTTGGCAAAACTGTAATACAAGTTAACCAGCCACTATAAACTTTATTTTTCAAGCGCAGTTATTACTGCGCTTACAAGGAACACTATGATCAAGTTACATCATTTAAATAAATCACGCTCTAAACGTATTATTTGGTTACTCGAAGAGCTAGACGTTGACTACGAAATTGTGGCTTATCAACGCAACCGTGAAACCTTTTTAGCTCCTGATGAGCTTAAAGCGATTCATCCACTGGGCAAATCACCAGTGATTGAGGACAATGGCCAAATAATTGCTGAATCAGGTGCGATCACAGACTATTTGATCAGTAAATACGGTAACGGTAAGTTTGCGCCAAGCAGTGACAGTAAAGACTATATTGACTACCAGCAATGGCTGCACTTCGCTGAAAGCTCAGCAATTTTACCGCTATTATTAAAAATGTTTGTGCAAAAAGATGGCGCTAAAACGCAATTTTTAGAAGGCTATGCCGATGCAGAAACCGCAAAAGTTATTAGTTACTTTAATGACCGCTTAGAAGGGAAGCGTTACTTAGTAGGTGACTCTCTAACCGGTGCTGATTTTATGATGTCATTTATTGTTGAAATTGTTAAAAATGCAGGCCAACTAGCACATTTTAAAAATCTCGTTAAATACGATGAGCAATTACAAACTCACGAGAAATTTCATTCCGCTAATGAGTTAGAAGCAAAGTACGACTAAATTAGTTTTGTTTTGGCTGTTTAAGGTGGTTTTACAGCCAAGCGATGCACCCATTCCGATTCGGTCTATCGAGATAGATTTTTTAAAGCATTATAATTCAAAAAGTGCAGTTGCTCATTAATTTGACTACTGCACATTAATTGCTAAGCATTAACATTATTTATACATAACTGATTATTAAAAAAGTAAATTCGTTTTATAAGTCATTCCACTTAACGAATTACGTTGAGTTATAATCAGCCAATATAAAATCGCACCAAATAATACTGGAAAACATATGACCATAAATATGCGCCTCGCCACTGGTTTTGGAGTGATCTTATTAATGATGCTCACATTAACCATTATTGGCACATCTCAAGTAAATCAAATTGACAATAATATAACTGAAATTAACGATATAAATTCTGTTAAGCAGCGTTATGCTATTGATTTTAGGGGCGCAGTACATGATAGGGCAATAGCAATACGGGATGTGGTGATATTAACAAATGCTAGTGATTTAAGCGATACGATTAGCTTAATAAATGAGCTCAATAACAATTACCAAATATCGCATGAAAAAATGGCGAGCTTGGTTGATCAAATGACTGATCACGAGCGCTCCCTAATGAAAAAAATTGATAAAATAGAAGAGCATACCCTCCCCTTAGTGGAAAATATTATCGCCGCTAAACGTGCTAATAATATAAAGCACGCAACTATGCTATTATTAACCGATGCGCGTCCCTCATTTGTAGAATGGTTGGACAGCATTAATCAATTCATCAATCTGCAAGAGCAAACAAATCATAATTTAACGGATAAAACACGTGAGATAACCAGTTCATTTGAGCTATGGATGATTTCATTAACTGCACTGGCTGTTATTATTGGCGCCGTAATTGCCTATATTATTAGTTCAAAAATTAAAAATGCAGTAGGCGGTGAACCACAAGAAGCGGCAGAAGTAATTGCACGTATCGCTAAAGGTGATTTAACCACTGAAATAAATTCCTGCTGCCCTAATAGTATGATGGCATCAGTTCAAGTAATGCAAAAAGAATTGAAAGCTATCGTCAATAGCATTATTGATTCTTCACAAGAGCTTTCATCTCATTCAGCAAGTGTCGCCTCAGGCTCACAACAAGCACTTTATGCTGCAGATAATCAAGTTACGCTAACTAACTCTGCCGTCACCAATTTAGCCAATATGAGCCATAGCATTCACTCAGTTGCCAGCGCAGTAAAACAAACTGAAGATAATTCAAAAATTACCGCACAATTATCACAACAAGGTAGTCAATCGGTGCAAAAAGTAGCAACCGAAATTGGCGGCATATCAACCACAGTGAAAGCAACAGTCAAACAAGTAAACATACTACAAAATCATGTTAAAAACATTGGTGATATATTAAGTGTGATACGTAGTATTTCAGATCAAACGAACTTGCTAGCGCTAAATGCAGCTATTGAAGCCGCTCGTGCAGGCGAATCTGGACGTGGTTTTGCCGTTGTAGCTGATGAAGTTAGGCAACTCGCCCAACGTACAGGTGATGCGACCGGTGATATTGAGAAAATGATTTTACAGATCCAAGATAATACCCAAGCATCTGTCACTGCGATGGAAACCACAGTACCACAAGTAGAAAGTGGTTTATTATTGATGGATGAAGCCAATCAACTACTGCAAGAGATACAACAACAAGCCAATGATTCCTTGGAAAAAGTACTTGAAATTGTCGACTCAACATCAGTGCAAGTTGCCACAGTGTCAGAAATTAGTTCTGGTGTAGAGGAAATCGCTAACATGTCCAAGGAAACCAGTTTATCCTTAAAAAACAATGCACAAGAAGCAGTCGCATTGGCTGAGTTATCAAAAACACTGAAGCAGTACATTAGCTATTTCAAAGTGAACTAAAGAGCGCTTTAATACTTTAATACTTTAATCTACTAATCTATATCCTACCGCAGGCTCAGTAAGTAAATACTTTGGGCTTGCGGGATTTGCCTCTAATTTTTGCCTTAGCTGCGCTACATGCACACGCACATATTCAGGGCGGTTTATATATTGCTCTCCCCATATATGGCTTAATATTGCATTATGAGTCAATACCTTATCTTTATTTTGAAATAATAACAGTAAGATTGCATATTCCTTTTTAGTCAGCTTAACCTCATTGTCACCAACACGTACAATATGCTTATTTGGGTCGATACAAATGTCGCCACATTGCAACGCAAAACTGACTTGATTATTAGTACGCAGTAACACCCGAATACGCGCTAATAGTTCATTGGCGCTAAAAGGTTTAGTCAGGAAGTCATTGGCCCCATTATCAAGCGCCGTGACTTTTTCCACTTCACCATCACGGGCTGAGAGTACTAATACCGGTAACTGGCTCCATTGCCTAAACTCCACTAGCCAGTCTTGACCATCCATATCCAAAAGCCCTAAATCTAATAATACAAGGTCATAACTTTGCTCACTTAAAAGTGCAAAACCATCCAGCCCTTTATCACAAATACTCAGCTCATAGCCACTGGCTTGCAGTAAGGTTTTTAAAAAGCTTTGCAACGGCGGAGAATCTTCAAGTATTAAGATTTTAGTCATTATTTTTTATCCAGATTAATTTTGCCAAGGCCATTTCTGTATCGTTATCTATCGTCAGTGAAAATGTGCCTTGATGAAACTTAGCAACCACATCACAAATTACACTGCCAAGCCCTACACCTTCATCAGCACTTGCTTGTGGCTTGCTAATTAATTTATTGCTCAATAGTAATTGATAACTCACCGCTGACTCGTAACGGCTTTGGGTAAATTCAACAACCACCTCACCATCACCATAACGCCATGCATTTTCGAGCATATTTGCCAGTGCTATTTCTAACAGTGTCACATCGCCTTGGCAGCTCGAATTGGCATCAATATTTGTTGTTACCACAAAATGCGCTAATTGCTGCTGCCTACGTGCTTTTGCTTCGCTTAGCAAAGCTTGCAAGTTAATTGTTTGCCAGCACAGGTTTTCGCCCATTTTATTTACTCGGCTAAGCTCCATCACCTTGTCAAAATGCTGATTAAGAATTTTACTTTGCTCATAAATATTACCGGCCTGCTCTTTTATTATCGCTTCACTGAGTGTGATCTCATCATCGGCCAACATGCTTGAGGCGCCCATAATAGTTGCCAGTGGCGTGCGCAAGTCATGAGATAAACTGCGTAATAATGCATTTTTAGCACGCTCGAGTTCAGCTTGAACCGAAATAGCCGCCGACTGCTGCCTCAGTAATGTTTTCTCATGTACCTGATACAACAATGAAATTGCGGTATTTACGAAGCTCTTTTGTCCTTCAGACAGTAACGTTGCAAAAGCAAACCCCCCCATACTTTGCTCTTTATCACTTAATAGCATAAATTCACCTGCCACTTGCTGACGCATTTGTTGAAATTGGCAAGTAATGGCCAAATGCTCGCTAATAAGCTGCTGAAAGTACTGCTTTTGCTCATCCAGTGTGTCTAAACTATTTAATCCTTTAGCCAGCTCGTACAGTGTTCGACTATTACTCGCGTGTAATTGTACATCTCGCACCTTAGTGTTTAATTCGCCCGCTAACTGGCTGATCATCAATCCCACAATGAGCATCACGATAAAAGTAACTAGATACTCAATATTTTCAATATGAAAAGTAAAATACGGGGTAACAAAAAACCAATCGGTACACGCTACACTGACCAAGGTGGTAATGGCTGCAACGCGTCGGTTACTGCGAACTGCAACCCAGGCGACCCATAACAGCTGTAGCATCACGATGTCGGTGGTCGAAAACCAATCTCGTAACGGATAAATCGCCATAACCACAATGATCGGCATTATCACCGCCAAAAAAAATGCTTTATATTTGCTTGGTTTGCCCTGCACTTGATTCATTAACGATTCCTCTGACAATTAACTACATAGGTTACTGCCTTTTCAATATTGCCTCTATAAAGTTTTTATAAAGTTTTTTATCTCATTTATAAAATCTTTATAAAGCTTTGCAGTGCAGCGCTGACTTTACTATTTGATCCCGTATATTCAACTCAACTTTAGTGATTGCGTGTTACCTGCTATAGGTATTTGATAAGGCGTATTGATGATAAATTGGAAAATCACCTTAAGACTACTCGCCTTTCCTATTATTTGGATGGGAGTGGTACAACTGGTCTTTGCAGCGCTTTCATTATTTATTTTTAAAGACCGAGTTATTAGCGCGTTTCTTATTCCTGGCGCAACGATGATCTCTGTCGCTTTAGTGCTACTTATCAATTTACGTAAAACTGATCTAACCGCCGCAACATTCAGAGACGCACTTATTTACGCCACAGTAACGTGGATTATAGCCGGTGTGTTAGGCGCCATTCCTATTCTAGTCATCACTGGCGTTAACTTTAGCGACGCGGTATTTGAGTCAATCAGCGCCTTAACCACCACTGGCGCAACGGTGTTATCAGGGCTCGATAACATGCCTGCTAGCTTTTTATTGTATCGACAATTCTTACAATGGATGGGCGGTTTAGGCATTGTAATTTTTGTAGTGGCTATTTTACCTATGTTGAATATTGGTGGTATGAAATTATTAAAAGCAGAAACACCAGGCCCCATTAAAGACGAAAAATTGACTCCTCGCGTTGCCAGTACCACTCATTATTTATGGGGCGTTTATTTAGCAATCACCGTACTTTGTACTTTAGCCTATTATGCTGGCGGAATGAGTTTTTACGATGCGATCGCACATGCCTTTACCACGGTTTCAACTGGGGGCTTTTCAACCCATGATGCCAGTATGTGGTATTACCACAGCCACTTACTGCTGTGGATAGCTAATGTATTTATGCTTGCAGGAGCGATTAACTTTGCCTTGCACTTCAAAGTAGCGCACAAAAGAGCCATTACTAGTTATTATCATGATGAAGAGACGCGTTATTTTATTTATATAGTGGTGCTTTTATCGGTTCTTTTAACCACCATGCTACTGCTTAAAGACAGCTACTCAAATGTACTTGAAGCATTTAGTTTCTCTACATTTCATATTATTTCTTTTATTACCAGCACCGGTTATGGCGCAGCAGGCTTTACTGACTGGCCAGCTGAGGCTGGGTTTTTACTGGTTATTGCCGGCTATCTTGGTGGTTGTGCAGGTTCAACGGCTGGCGGAAATAAAATAATTCGTAACATTATTGTTGGCAAAATGATTAATAACAATATTAAACAGCTGCTTCACCCAAGAGCGATATTTACACTTAAATATCAAGGCTCGCCCGTTAAAGAAGATGTACGCCATGCAATTATGGCATTTATGACCTTTGCTGTTGGTTCAAGCTTACTGTTTACAATGTTGCTTATGGCAACGGATCTGGATTTTTGGAGCGCATTTACTGCAGTAGCTGCATGCGTCAATGTACTTGGCCCTGGATTTGGTGAAGTTGGCGCTAACTTTCAACCAGTTTCAGACACCGGTATTTGGATACTCTCGGTCGCTATGATCGTGGGTCGGTTAGAATATTTTACTGTTTTTGCACTTTTTACTCATAGCTTTTGGAAAAAATAACGAAGGAATAATATGGCACATTTTACAGTTATTGGTTTAGGTCGCTTTGGCATTGCAGCAAGTCTTGAGTTGATTCATTTAGGGCACACAGTGACTGGCGTTGATAGCAACCCAAAACTCGCCGAAAAGTATGTTGAGCACTTATCAGAGACAGTGGTATGCGATTCAACAGATGAAGCGGCGTTAAAGGAGCTCGATTTAGCAAATAGTGAAGCGGTCTTAGTCGCAATTGGTGAAGATATGCAGTCCAGCATATTATGTACCTTAGCACTAAAAAATTTAGCGGTTAAACAAATATGGGTTAAAGCCAGCACCAAAGCGCATCATACGATTATATCAAAGTTGGGTGTCTCGCGTATTATTCACCCAGAAGAAGAAATGGGAGTGCGCGTTGCACAAGCGCTAAACTACCCAATAGTGAATGATTATATTTCCTTAGGTAATGGTTTATACGTGGTAGAAGTGAGTATCAAAGCGCATTTACATCAAACACAATTAGGCCATTTACTAAAAGAAATCAAAGCGTCAATTGACCCGCTACTGGTTAAACGAGGCAAACAAACATTTGTAAAATTAACGGATGACTTTGAATTGCTCGAATACGACACGCTGCTGTTATCTGGTAACCGTGTACAATTAAACTATCTTGCGCCAAGGCTGTTATAACCATGGTTTTATGGCATCCACTAAAAACTGCTATCGAACGCAGCCCTAGCGGCAATAAAAAAATCAATGCTGCACCGCCGCTTATTTTGTGCTGCAGCTTTTTGATATTAATCGCACTAGGGGCTTTAGCATTAAAGCTGCCTTTTGCCACCAATGAACCTATTTCGTGGATACAAAGTGCCTTTACTGCAACATCGGCGGTAACCGTCACCGGATTAGTTGTGGTAGACACAGGCTCCACATTTACGCCTTTTGGCCAAGGGGTGATCGCGCTATTAATTCAACTTGGTGGCTTGGGTTTGATGACATTTGCAGTGGTAACCTTGCTGGCACTGGGTAACAAAGTTGGCTTTATTCAAAAAACAGTGACTAAAGCCGCTTTTAATCAAACAGATACATCAACACTTTTGAGTACGGCAAAATCAGTGTTGCTTTTTGCCATCATTGTTGAGTCACTCGGTGTTGTTATTTTAACGCTTTACTGGCTCCCTGAGCTGGGCTTACAAACCAGCTTTTTTCATGCGTTGTTTTATACCATTAGTGCATTTAATAATGCGGGATTTGCGCTTAGCCCCAACAGCCTGATGCAGTATGTTGACGATCCTGTGATCAATCTTACCATTACTGGTTTGTTTATTATCGGTGGCCTAGGTTTTACGGTACTTATGGATGTGTATAAATCAAAACGTTGGGCAGCCCTTAGCACCTATAGTAAGTTAATGCTGATCAGCACGGTTATCATCAATATTGTAGCGCTGGTGCTGATTTACGTTATTGAATATGACAATCCAAAAACACTGCAACCCTTGTCAGAAGTCGGTAAATGGCTAGCTGCTTGGTTTCAAGCCGTAACACCGCGTACGGCTGGATTTAATACCATTGCTATAGAAGAGCTGAGAAATGCCAGTACCGCATTAACAATGATGTTAATGTTTATTGGTGGCGGCTCACTCAGTACCGCAAGTGGTATAAAAGTAGTAACTTTTGTGGTGTTGATTTTAGCAACTTACAGCTACTTACGCCGCGATAAAGGCGTTACTGTGTTACGCCGAGAAATCGACAAAGAATCTGTTTATAAAGCACTGGCTTTAACCCTTGTTTCAGCGGGTATAACATGGCTGGCTATTTTTACGTTACTGATTGTTGAAGATGCGCCTTTTTTAGATGTCGCCTTTGAGGCTGTGTCCGCACTTGGCACTGTAGGATTGTCGCGGGGTTTAACTGCTTCTCTTTCTCCGCTGGGCGAATTTATCATTATGTTTTTAATGTTTATGGGAAGGATTGGCCCCTTAACCATTGCCTACTTTTTAGCGAGTCCTCGCAGTAGGAAACTAAGATATCCAAGCGCACAATTATCGATTGGCTAAATAGCAGAGCTGGGAGAATCTCAAACTAAATCCCAGCTAATACTCGCTCAGTGACGTACTAGCTTGATGCCATTTAAAATTCGCCACATACTAACAGACGATTTTCATAGGTTAAAAACACAGATAATAACGCAGACACCCATCTTAATTTCGTAATAGGTAGACTAAAAATTGATTGGAAAATAACAAGAAAATAACAAAGACACCCATTGTTAATTTATGGAATACAGCCAAAAATTAACCATGATGGTTTAAGAGCTTGCATAACGAATATGAGGTTGGTTAATGGTTCTGAATTGAATAAAATTTAACTATCGATACATTAATAAACTAACGACAAAAAAACCTTCAAACCAGCGCTTGCTATGCAGGAGAAAAAGCTGTTCATTTGCAGTAATCAACTAATGTAAGCTAACAAAACTCGTCATCGCGAACCTTTATTTATCTGCTTGGTTATCAAACTAAAAGTGAGGATACCTAAAGCATCAGCAAGTAGATCAGCGATGTCTAAGGTTCTGCTAGGTATGAAGTATTGGCTTAGTTCTTCCAATAAAACGAATAGAAACACGACGCTCGAACCAACATACAAATTGCATGACAATACTGAATATGATTTTAGCTTAAACGCAAAATTAGCACCTAGAGTAAGCAAACCAAATAAACAAAAGTGCCCTACTTTATCGCCATAAGGAATAATTTTAACAAGCTCAAAGAAAATACTATGTTGCCCCGTATTAGCTTGATATATGACCCATATAATAAAGCTAAGAAAAGTAACTGACACAATAGTGATTAATTTATGCATGATTGTTTAATGTTATTGTTGAGTTACCAACCATAGCCGAATAGCGATTATGATTCAATCACTTAGTGTTCTACTGCTAAAGCAACCATCAGATCCCTGCAAGGTCACGCTCGGTGATGCACTCGTCCGATGCCATTTCAAATTCGCGGCATACTAACGGGCGGTTTTCGTAGATTGAACACATTAAGGTATTGCGGTCGAGTGCTTGGCACCAACCATCATCGGCGCGTTTCATCACTTCGCTGCCCCATTTATCATATTCAATATAATGAAACGGCACGCCAGTGTCGGTCACTATACGCACTTCTAACTGACAACAACATGCTTGGCAATTAGCACAAGTAACAGGCTCAGGGGCTGATGTAATATTTTTTACTGCAATGACGGTTTCATCGGGGTGAACAATCTGGGGCATAAAGGCTTACTTTTAAGAATAAGCCCCTAGCATACCTGAGTGAATTTAACGCGCCAGTAATTTCGTTTTTATTTCACTGTAACGCTGCT
Source organism: Pseudoalteromonas sp. SG44-8 (assembly GCF_014164125.1). NCBI lineage: Bacteria > Pseudomonadati > Pseudomonadota > Gammaproteobacteria > Alteromonadales > Pseudoalteromonadaceae > Pseudoalteromonas > Pseudoalteromonas sp. SG44-8. The sequence goes on from NZ_JACJEQ010000015.1 coordinate 27,870, forward strand.
GCTCACACAAACCAAAACCACTGAGTTGACGCACTTTGTTACGCGCAAATAACGGTACGCTCATTCCCGCTAAAAAGCGGCATTGGGTTTCAATACCTATATTATGTATACCTTTACTGGCGAGGTGACTAAGTAACTCATCAACCTTTTGATAAATTACAGCATCGTTAGCAAAGCTATGAGCGAGTGAATATTCAAGTGTTACAGCTTGGCCTCTACATACTGAGCAATGGCCGCATTGCTGTGGCGCTTGATGGTCGTCAAAATAACGAGCAAGGTTATAGCTCAAACATGTTTTAAGCTCGAAAAAGCGAATAAGTGCCGCAATACGCTTAATTTCAGCTTGCTCTTTATCAACAAAATAGCTGTGTAATTGCTTAGCCAGCTCAGGGTTATTGATTACCTCATTATGTACTTGATAGACTTGGGTGATTCGCTTTGTTTCAAGTGCTATTAAATTCTTCTCTGCTAAATAATCAAGCGCTGCAACAACGCGTTTGCGATCCACCTGAGCGGCTTGGGTAAGCGTGTCAAAATTTAGTGTGCCCCAGATTTTTTTAAATTGGGTATGGCTAAATATTAACTGTAAAAATGCTTGTCTATCAGCATCAAAGTGACCAAGTAAAGCGGCTTTATCAACCAAAAACTTATATTTAAAGTCGGCGTAATAAGCATAAAGTGGTGTTATTGCACCTTGCATTTCCAATTGTACTAACAAGGTTTTAAGCGCTAATTGGCGAATATTACTATCACTTGAAAGGCTGTATTCTTGCATTTCCCATTGCTGACTTTCTTTTGAGTGATCGCTTTGGTGTTGGCGAATATCGTTGATCACATGCTCAATACCGCTAAGCTCTGGGGTATCGCCATAAACAAAGTTTTCAACCGTGTTTAAGCCATCTAAATTGGCCAATGTAAAACACTGCGATGGTTGTCCGTCTCTCCCTGCACGACCAATTTCTTGGCTGTAGTTTTCAATCGACTTTGGTAAATCATAATGAATAACAAAACGGATATCTGATTTATCAACCCCCATACCAAAAGCAATCGTGGCCACTACTACATTAATTTTACCCGCCATAAAATCATCTTGGATACCATAACGCAGAGTATCTTCAAGCCCAGCATGATAAGCCACAGCGTGTAAGCCTTTACGGCTAAGCGCTTCTGCGACTTGCTCTGCACTATGTTGTAAGGTCACATAAACAATCCCTGGGCCCGTTTGCTCGCGCACAATATTAGCCAATGTACTTGCTTTATCAGCGCTTTTCACGCTGAGTATCGATAAGTCTAAATTAGCCCGATAAAACCCAGTTTGTACAATGCATTCTGGGGTAATTGCAAAACGTTCACTCATATCACGCTTTACTTTTTTAGTGGCGGTGGCCGTTAATAATAATACCAAGGGAATATTGAGCTCATCACGATAGCGCGGCAGTTTTAAATAATCAGGCCTAAAATTATGGCCCCATTCGGAAATACAGTGAGCTTCGTCAACCACCAGCATTGAAATAGCCACTTGATTAATAAATTCACGAAATCGCTCGTTTTTAAAACGTTCTACCGACACCATTAAGATTTTCACTTTACCGGCACGCACATCGCTCATTACTGTGTGACTTTGCTCTGTAGTTTGGCTTGAATCAAGGCTTGCGGCATAAATTCCCTTGTTATTTAAAAAACCAATTTGGTCTTTCATCAGCGCAAGTAATGGCGAAACAACCAGCGTTAGATTAGGTAAATGCAATGCAGTTAACTGATAACACAATGACTTACCAGATCCAGTGGGGAAAATTGCCAATGATGATTGGTTATTTAGCAGTTGCTCTATGGTTTGCTGCTGACCTTGACGAAATTGACTAAACCCAAAGTGTTGCTCAAGTGAAGAAAGTATCGATCCGCTCATAATATTTCCCTTTATTCATATTCCCTAATAAAGGAAATCATAGTTTGAAAATGCAATGTTTGCCATGGTAACTTTTTTTTGCTTTATTTTCTTGGCTTATCTATTTGTTCCTATTAAATTTTACTGACAAATCGTGGGAAAAGGCGCATTATAAATGCGTTGCTTGAAAAGGTATTTTGAACATTTTTGTTCAGCTCAATACCTAAGTGTTCTATACGTTTCATCATCATAAGAGCATTTAGGTATAATTCTTTTGAGGGCAATGAAATGATAACCACACATCCTAAAATCGTGATCATCGGTGGCGGTGCCGGCGGCCTTGAGCTCGCAACGCAATTAGGGCATAAACTAGGGAAGAAAAAACACGCCGACATTCTATTAATTGATAAAAATCGCACCCATATTTGGAAACCTTTACTGCACGAAGTAGCAACGGGCTCTATAGATGCCGATTTAGATGGGGTAGTTTACTCAGCACACGCAGCAAAACATCATTATAACTTTCAACTTGGCACTTTTTGCAACCTTGATAACGCTAATAAAACCATCACACTCAGTGCCTTTAATGACGAACTTGGCCATCAAATTTTACCACAACGCACCGTTCATTATGACTACTTGGTGATTGCCATCGGCAGCGTCAGTAACGACTTCAATACACCCGGTATTAAAGAACATTGTTTTTATCTTGATTCAAACCAACAAGCGGAACGCTTTCAGCACGCGCTACTCGATAACTTTACTCGGCTTCATCAAGACGACAACCCACAGCATGCATTAAATATTGCCATTGTTGGCGGTGGCGCAACAGGCGTTGAACTCTCAGCTGAGCTGTATCATGTTTCTGACTTATTAAAACTTTATGGTTTGACAAATATGTCGGCAAAGCGCTTACACATTCATTTAATCGAAGCAGGCCCGCGTATTTTACCCGCCCTACCAGAGCGTATAGCAAACTCAGCGAAAAGAGAGCTACTAAAGCTTGGTGTTAACGTTCGAGAAAACACCCAAGTAAAGCAGGCAACAAATCAAGGATTCATCACTAAAGATGATGAACAGATCGATGCCGACATTATGGTATGGGCAGCGGGTGTAAAAGCCCCCGATTTTATAAAAGATCTCGGGATTTTTGAACTAACTCGTAATAACCAAATCATGGTGAACGACTATTTGCAAAGTAATAGCGATGACACCATTTTTGTATTAGGTGACTGTTGCGCGTTTACACAAAAAGATGGCAAATTAGTACCTCCTCGTGCGCAATCAGCCCATCAAATGGCACAATGTGTTGAAAAAAACCTAATTGCGACACTACGCCAACAGCCGTTAACTAGCTTTGAATACAGCGATCATGGTTCGCTCGTCAATTTGTCACGCTACAGTACCGTGGGGAGCTTAATGGGCAACCTCACTAGTAATAGCTTTTTTATTGAAGGCAAGATAGCCCGCTTTATGTATATTTCGCTCTATCGCATGCATCAACGCGCTATCCACGGCAGCGCCAAAACCTTTGCATTATGGATCAGCGAAAAAGTGCTCCGGGTCGTTAGACCAAAGATGAAATTACATTAAGCAACTAACAAGAGTAAGTGGAGCCGCCGCTTCACTTACACACCTAGAAATAAAATAAAAATGACACCGATCTAGAAATTATAATGACACCCATCTATATATATCTAAAAACAATGAAATTAAAATTGACACCCATCCATATATATCTAAAAAAAATGCAAACTTACATTTTAAAACAATGGATTGAAGGTAAATAAAAAAGACACCCATCAAAAAATTGCAATGATAAAAATTGCAATGACACCCATTCTAAATAAAAATGAAATTACAAACATCCAGGTTAGGGCAATAAACGAAACAATTAAAAACCGTAGTTATTTTCAAAAAGGACTTTTATACAAATGGCAGATAAATATCAGGCGTTTGCATTTTTAGGCGTCAAAAAAACCTGAATTAACAAGTTATGTATTATTGGCTACGTTATCACGCTAGTAATTTTTCGCAATTCGTTAGATTCGTTCGTCGCTTAAAGTGTTGATGTTCACAAAACATATTTAACGACTCAGGTCTTCCAACAGCACCGTGAAAAACGGTGGTAAATTTGCTGGTAACTTTCAACCAGTTTTCGGGGGTTATTTGCAACCTTTCAAGCAAAGGGGTTAGATCGGCGGCTATATAACCTATTTTATCAGGACGAATACAGCGCCCAGTCGCATCAACAAGAGAAAGGTAGGAAGTTAGCTCAAAAGGTAAACCTTTCACCATATGCTGTGTTGCCATTCCTGAAAAACGTTGTAATGATTTGGGCTGTTTACCTGCTGCGATCGAAATAATACGCTTTTTGACACTCGTAAAATCTGAATTTTCTGGTTTGTCAGCAATACCTGCACGAACTGGGTTTAAATCAACATACGCCATACATGCTAATAATGCGGCTTCATCAAGTAAGGCTTGGGATTTGAACCGTCCCTCCCAAAATCGCCCCTTACAGTCATCTTCTTTATTTGCTTTTCGCGCTATATATTCATTTAAAGAGCGCATGAACCAGCTAATATCCATTAACCTTGAACGATATTGCGCAATATTATCTGTAACTATTTTCATCTCAAAAGACGCTAGCTTTTCACCTTTAGCAAAACGTCGTGTTAATTCAGAACCTTTAAAGGCTTTATGCCAGCGAATTGCAACTGCTCTATCATTTACTCTTTCCGCTTTTTTACTATCTACGTACACTACAATATGAGTATGATTACTCATTACTGCATAAGCGCACACATCTATAAAAAAGAGAGATGCCAAACTCATTAGCTTATCTTCAACCCATTTTCTGCGGTGTTCATAACATTGACCCGTATATTCATCCACACCACACAAATAGGCACGTCTTACACATCGTGATATACAATGATAGTAACGAGTGTCCGTTAAACTGATTTGTCGATTTCTTGCAGTAGCCATAAATACCTCAGATATCACGTTCCTTATAAAATACTAGTTCCTCATGGTAATACTGCAAATATAGTCATTATTATGGGTGTCATTTAAGTTTGAATTACTACAATCGCCATTTATTAGGTGGGTGTCTTTATTTATTTAAGTGGGTGTCTTTATTTTTTTTATTAGTTACTCTGGCTGTGCTGAGGCTAGATGTTCGTAACGGGCTAATATTTCATCATATTCACCTGAGCGCTTTATTTGCTCTAGTCCTTTGTTAAAGGAGGTTATTATATATTCAGCATTGGGGTGCTCTTTACTGATTCCAATATGAAGAGGGTGCTTAATTAAAGCTGGTTGCCAAATTGTTAGCTCTGTTGAGTAACCATTTTTTTTCATTTCGAACCATGCTGCGTATTTATCAACCAGAGCAATATCAGCGCGATGCTTTTTTACATGCTCAAGACAACTATGGACATTAAGTAAAGGAACGATTGTAAGCCTATCAATAGACTGTAAATACTCATGATATCCGTAACCTCTAATTGTACTGATTGTTAAGCTTTCTAGGCTGTGAGGGCCTTGATAATCAAGCTGCGACTTAGTATTACTAATTATGCTAAGTTCATTAGTAAAGTAGGGCTGGCTAAATAAAATTGTTTTAGCACGATTTTCTGTCCACCATAATGCAGGGATCAAATCTATTTCATTATTTTCTAACATTCGCATTGCACGACTAAATGGCGCTATTTTAATATCGAATGCAATATTCTGGCTAAAAAATGCAGCACGTACAAGCTCAGTAGTCATACCCGTTCCATCAGCAAATATGTAGGGAGGCCATTCATTATGAGATCCTACTAAAGGCTGTGTTATTGAATTAGAAAGCGCAGCAGTACTTTGTATGCATAACAGCAAAATAATAAAAAATTTAGTCATAGCAACACGATACCTTTTATCATGCCTACCTAAAGATACACAATAATACATTTGCTCTAGGCAAATCTGCGTAACTTAACTATTTAACCTAAGGCTTAATGGCAACTTGAACTTTGTTACTAAACCAGAGCTTCAACTGTTTAAGCTTAGACTACATTTGACTATATTATTTTCAATCTATAAAAAAGTATTACCTAAAATAAATAACAAAAATCCTTATTGCATATTTGAGTGGATTGTCTTCAAATTTAAATAATTTACCTGTAAGTTATAAAAAACCACATAAAGGAATGATGCTATGACCGCGAAAACGCTGATTTTCAACTTTGATGGCACAGGTAGTGAGCCACGTGATGCTGAGCAGTTCAGCTCTGCGCATTTTAAGGAAGATGCAAGCATTTCGAATATTCTCAAACTTCATTTATTAATGGGTGGCCAGTTAAATAACGAACCCGTTACTCCTTTTACTAATCAACTTAGCTTCTATTACCAAGGTATTGGAACTCAAGGAAGTCGTTTAAAGCGATTCCTCAATCAATCTTTCGCACCACGCGATGACGATGTTGCCAGTATTTTAAATCATGCTATAAATGATTTTAAGCGCTACTACAAAACTGGCGATATACTGTTACTCACTGGCTTTAGTCGCGGCGCTGCGTTAGCACGACGTTTTGCAAAGTGCTTAGAGCCGCTCATAGATAATAACGTTTATTTATGCGTATTTGATACTGTGGCATCCATTGGTTTATCCAAAGTCACCAAGGCCACCCGAGGCGCTGAGCATGTTATTTTTGAAAACCATACTTTAGCGACCAACATAAATCAGGCTCTGCATTGTGTGGCACTGGATGAAAAGCGTCGAGCTTTTGAACCTACCCTTATAAATCATCAAAACAATGTATATGAAATATGGTTTGCAGGCGCGCATTCCGATATCGGTGGTGGCTATTATCGAGATGGGCTGGCGGATATTTGCTTACGCTTTGCAATGGAGTGGTTACTTGAACTGCCTGTGGCTTTATACTTTTTAACTAGTCAAGCAATCGATTATTCATCGTTATTTCCTGCTGATCAAAACAGTTTTATCGCCCAAGATGATATGACCATCACCCCAGATCCTCTCGCGTTAAGCCATCAACAGAATTATTTTTGGTTTAATCCTTTATTTAAACTGATTGATCGTGAATGTACCGTGCTGGTTGATGACGAACAAAGTAAGCTGTTACCCATTATCCACCACAGTGTTGCTACACGTATCAATCAATTAACCAGTTATCGTCCCGAGTCTTTAAAAAACCTTAGTTATCTACTGCTGTATGCAGATCAAACTACGCTCAGTTTTAACGGCTTGTCTGCCCATATTGCTTTAAAAAATCAAAACATGTCGGTGTTACAAATTGGCCAAAGCCAAGATGTGTTGGTTTATGCCGCAGAGCAATACAATGCAACAGGACTAATGCTTGAACAAGGGGCTACTTATCGCTTTAGCCCTTACCCAGAACAACTTTGGTATGACGATGGCGTAAAATGTGGGCCACAAGGTTGGCACCGAGATAACCTACAGTTGGGTGTAAAAGAGATCCCCATGGCATTGCTCGAACCCTTTCGTCGTTTACCACATGCAAACTGGTTTGCCTTAATTGGTGCTATTGCCCATAGCGATAATGATGCTTTTGAGATTGCCGATGGGGGTGAATTTAAAATGACTCACTCAGGAGAATTTACGCCTTTTGCAAATGATTTGGTGCGTTTTTATGGCGCTAATGCAGGGCGTATAAAAATAAACGTGACTCGCCTTGGTTAATTGCATTATTAATAGGCCGTGCTAACGGCCTATTAATAACATTAAACTATCACTATTTTGCACTTAAAGCGGCTTCAGCTTCAGCCAACATAGCAAACTCTTCATCGGCACTGTGTGCGACTAAGTGCTTACTACTGTATGCAAAGTAATAAATCGCTCCGATCACAAATAGCACCACAGTAAACAAGAATGCACGAGGATCAAACGCGTACACCCCAGTTAAAGCCACCAAAGATAAGACCAGCGCAATTGCTGAGGTTATCATGCCACCTGGCGTTTTATAAGGTCGTGCGAGTTCAGGCTGTTTAATACGCAGTAAAATATGGCTCAATGCCATCAATGCATACGAAACCGTAGCGCCTACCACGGCCATCGCCAGCATTAAATCACCTTCACCACTTAATGATGCTAAGAAGCCAAAAATACCCGGCACAATTAAGGCACGTGCCGGCACTTTTCGTGAAGTTGTAACCGACAAACTTTTTGGAAAGTAGCCCGCTCTAGAGAGCGCAAACACTAACCGACTATACCCATAGATAATCGAGAAAAACGACGCCACTAAACCCGCTAAACCTAATATATTAACGAGTGTTGCTAAGCTTGCATTCCCTGTTACGTTTAGCGCATCAACTAACGGCACGGCACTAGCGCCCATTGCGCTGGCACCACCGGCACCAGGGATCAATACTACGACTAACAGAGCAGTAAACAATAAAAACAACATTGCACCTATAATTCCTTTTGGCACGTCTTTAGCTGGATCTTTGGCTTCTTCTGCCGCTAATGGTACGCCTTCAACGGCTAAAAATAACCACATTGCAAACGGCAATGCAGCCCACACGCCATACCAACCAAAGGGCAAAAACTCGGAGGCTCCTGCAGCATCGGTGATGGCAATATCAAACAATCGCGATACATCAAAATGTGTAAATAATGCGATCGCAGTGGCTATAATGGCAAAAACCGCTAAGCCACTTATCACCATCATCACTTTTAACGCTTCACCCACTCCCGCTAAATGAATACTGATAAACACAATATAGAACAGCGCATACACCCATGGACCATTAAAACCCAGTAGCGCTTCGACCGCCGAGCCAATAAAAATAACAATCGCAGCGGGTGCTAATGCATACTCGATTAACACTGCCAAGCCGGTCAAATAACCACCAGCAGGGCCCATTGCCTGACGCGCAAAACTATAGCCACCACCCGATGCCGGAATGGCCGCCGACATTTCTGCTAATGACAAAACCAAAGTTAAATACATCACCGCCATTAATACTGTGGCGACAGCAAAGCCTCCCCAACCAGCTTCTGCAATACCAAAGTTCCAACCCGCAAAATCCCCAGAAATAACATACGACACTCCTAATCCCGCCAATAAAATCCATCCCGCGGAGCCTCGTTTTAACTGTCTTTTTGCAAGGTACTCTTTATTATCTAACATTATCTTCTCCTGCTATTTATTGTTGTAATTACATTATGTTTTCGTTGTTGATTATTCTGATAGTAAAAAGTTTGTTGTTTGCGTTTGATGCTCTATCACATCGTCTTGACTGCGATCTTTTAACCCCACCCCTGACAGGTTTAAACGTTTCGCTTCTTGTAAAAGATATAAAGTCCGTTGTGCTGCATCCTGATATGACAGCCCCGCAGGACGAATATTAGAGATACAATTACGACAAGCATCATTCAGCCCTGTTTTTGGCTGCCAAGTTAAATACAGCCCTAAACTATCTGGAGAACTTAGCCCTGGCCGTTCACCAATTAATACCAACACCACCTTGGCATTAAGGAGCTCACCTATGTCGTCGCCTATCGCCACTCTACCTTGCTCAACTAAGCTGATCGGTGCCAAACGCCATGGCTCTGGTTGTTCACGCAGTATCGTCAGTAACTGAACAAGAAAAGGATGGGCATTTTTTTGTACTGCTAAAGACGATAAACCATCAACGATAACGATTGCGATATCATGGTGTAACTCAGTGGCTATAGCCGCTTTCCTCATATAGTTGCTTAGCTGATCGCGCGATGCTTGATCCAGTTTTCGACCTAGATCAGGGCGTTGTAAATAATGATTGCGATCCACGGCTTGGCTATGTAAATGCAGTGGTGACGCGCAAAAATCCTCTAGCTGTTCACTTAACGCAGCTAAATCCAATGGAAAATTAACCGCATCTCGTGCTTGCGCATGGGAGAGTTGAAACGCCAACATTTCAGCCGTCGGAAGACTGATCCCAGCGCGCCCTAAACCAATGCGTGCATCGGTAAAGCTGCGTAGTTGCCGCCATGGGTTATGCACCACTTTGCCATTATCTTGATGTTGTTGCTGTATTTGCTGTGCCGTTTTGGAAGATGAGTTTTTCATGGCTGTCCACCACTTAAAGCTTTCAAAGAACGCGCAAATTGTGACGGTAACGTGTCAGACAAAATATGCTGCTGGGTATCTGTCATAATGTTCATTTTTGCCAGCCAAAGTTCGAATTCAGGTGCTGGACGCAAACCTAATACCCGCCTTGCATACAGAGCATCATGAAATGAGGTGGTTTGATAGTTAAGCATAATATCGTCAGATCCGGGGATCCCCATTACAAACGAACACCCCGCTACACCGAGTAAGGTCAGTAAGTTGTCCATATCATTTTGATCTGCCTCAGCATGATTGGTGTAGCACACATCACAGCCCATAGGCACACCCAGTAATTTGGCACAAAAATGGTCTTCAAGCCCTGCTCGAGTAATTTCTTTGCCATCAAATAGATATTCCGGGCCAATAAAACCCACTACGGTATTGACCAGTAACGGTTTGAATTTTCGCGCTACGGCATAAGCACGGGTTTCACACGTTTGTTGATCAAGCCCATGGTGGGCATTTGCTGATAGCGAGCTGCCCTGCCCCGTTTCAAAATACATCACATTATTGCCTACTGTTCCGCGTTTTAAACTTTGTGCTGCATCTTGCGCCTCAGCAAGTGTATTTAAATTAAAACCAAAACTTGAGTTAGTCGCCTCAGTCCCCCCTATAGACTGAAACACTAAGTCAACCGGCGCACCGGCCTCAATACATTCAATAGTGTTAGTTACATGCGTAAGAACACAGCTTTGAGTCGGGATCTGGTATTTTTCAATCACATCATCCATTAACCGCATTAATTTAATCGCTTGTGCAACATTATCAGTAGCGGGGTTAATACCAATTACGGCATCGCCACTGCCATACAGCAGCCCATCTAAAATACTCGCGGCAATGCCATTTACATTATCTGTTGGATGATTAGGCTGTAAGCGTGTTGATAAGTGGCCAGGTAAGCCAATGGTATTTCTAAATGCAGTCGTGACATGGCACTTTTTGGCAACTAAGATCAGATCTTGATTACGCATTATTTTACTAACCGCAGCAGCCATTTCGGGGGTAATACCCGCTCTGATTGTCGCTAAAACATTGCTTGTTGCGTGATCACTCAGCAGCCAATTACGAAAATCACCTACCGTTAAATGTGCGATTGCTGCAAATGCGTTAGTGTCATGTTCATCTATGATTAGCCGAGTAATTTCATCGTCTTCATAAGGGATCAAGGCATCGTTCAAGAATGTTTTTAAAGGGACTTCTGCCAGCGTCATTTGTGCCACGGCTCGCTCTTCGGCAGAACTGGCAATAACACCTGCCAAGCTATCACCAGAGCGCTGCGGGGTCGCTTTAGCCATTAACTGTGCGAGATTGTTAAATTGGTAGGTTTTACTTCCTAACGTGTATCGATACGATTGACTCATAAACTTACCTTGCTGACAAAATGTGTGTTAAAAAGGATAGGCACAGCTATTGCTTCCACTACAATAAAAAGCAATAAAAAAACAATAAACAGTGCAACGATTCTTTTAAGGTAGCTTATAGCGTACCAAGCAACTATCAAGTTTTGGCAAATGTTATTTAAACAATAAAAATCAAATAGTTAAAATTAAAAATCGGACAACTACTGTTTGCTTGTAATAATTAGCCTGGGGTGTAATACGCAACTATGCAACATAATTTACCGACAAATGCACCAAGTAAGTGCACTTTAGCTACGACCGATGTGGACCAGCAGGCGGGAAACCTAACAAACTGGCAACAAAAATATGATCAAGTCAGTGATGGCCGCTTTTATGGCTGTATTGATGAAGTGGCTTATGATGGTTTGCAAGTGTTTAAAGAATATACCCAGTGCGCATTACGACAACAGTGTAAAGTATGGCCAAATGCGTTATGGCTTGGTATTCCGGTAAACGCACAAAACAGTAAAATTAACGGTCTCACCATCGCTGATAATCAATTAATGTGCCGCCCAAGTGATTGCAACTTTGAGCTGATCACCCCTGAGCAATTTAATATTTATGGCATGGTGATCAATCAAGATACGCTTCATCAAATTGCTCAGCGACAAGGGTTGTCACTTCAGGGCATTTGTGAACATGGATCACCGCGTATTACAACATCACCACAAACACTGCAACGTGCTCGTGAATGCATTGAACAAATCATTTATGCTAATGGCGGTGGAGCAAGTGCGGCTTTACAACACGATATTTTATTAAGTTTAGTGCTGCATTTACTGCAATCACAACTCCCCCAGCAAAAAGTAACCCCAAGTTATAAACACCGTAAAAACGTTGTTGATAAAGCGAAAGAATTTATTCACGATCACCCAGACAACATAGTGACTATCACCCAATTATGTGAGTTTACCTACGTTTGTCGACGGACTTTACAATACAGCTTTGAAAGTATTTTAGGCATCAATCCGCTGCGTTTTTTACGCATGACCCGGCTTAACCAAATACGCCGTGAACTCAGTGATCCGCAACAAAATAAACCCATTTCAATGATTGCCGCCAATTGGGGCTTTTGGCATCCGGGCCAGTTTGCTAAAGACTATAAACAACTATTTGGCGAAAACCCTTCAGACACAGTAAAGCGTGCGCAGCTTTAGTGGTATCAATTATAGCTAGTTAATTAATAGGTATAGCTGGCAATTATTTGCTTGATATTCGATTGCATATCAATGATCGCTGCATTAATGGAGCGCACATTGTCCATCGTGACCGTTTTTTTACTGAGCATAAAATGGATTGGATTATCATGAATAACATAAGGATGCAGTGTAATACCGGGGATTTTTTCTTGGCTTATGAGGTATAACCCAGATATTTCATCATCAATCATAAAATCGACGCGTTTAGCTTTTAACATATATAGCCGATGCTTGAGCAAAGGTACTCGTACAAGTAAATCTTTATTGTTTGTGACTTTGCTTAGCTGCTCAAATTCTTTACCATAATAACCACCATTATTTACGGCTATGGTTTTTTGTTGCGCCAACAGGCTGGCTAAATCGTGTGTTAGGTACTTAGTATCTTCATACCAGAACAGCCGCATTTTCTCACGTCTATATGGGGTTGAAAAGTGACTATATTGGGCACGTTGTTGATTGAAACTCGCAGCAGTTAATATATCCACGCGGCCATTTTCAAGCTCGACCAAACCGCGCTTTGATGACGGCAAAGGCACAAACTTACTACAGAATCCAGCATGCTTTAACACCAAACGGCTGATCTCTACATCTATTCCTGTAAGAGCCTGCTCACCATCAAAGACAAATGGTGGCCAAGGTAATATCACCCCTACTTGCAGAGTTTTTTCGCAGCTGTTACTAATTGGACTCAATAATATCAGAAATAAATAAATGTATTTGATAACTACAGCCTAGTTAAATTACAGACGCTTTTTACAGTATGGTGCATCTGACTCGAAAAACCAAAAAAAGCAGCCCGAAAGCTGCTTTAAGTAAATTACATATTAACCTTATTACCTCAAAGTAGGCTTGGGTAATAGGCTAATTAAAGTAATTTCCATACGCCTGCTACGCCTGGCTCATTTCCTTGAGTCCACCACTTAGCTTGGTATTTATTGCCTTGGTGCATTACTTCATCACCGCTATTATAAACAGCCGCAGATTGCCAAACTACTGAACCAGTATCATCTACTGGTGGAGTTGTTGCTTCCCAAACGCCACCTAAATCAGGACGATTACCTTGAGTCCACCATTTAGCTTTGTATGTAATACCGTTATAAACAACAATATCGCCGCCAACATATACCTTACTCACATCCCACGTATCACCTGTAGGAGGCGTTGTATCGGTGTTAGTTACCGTTACAGTAAAGCTTTGAGTGGTAGCAACTTGGCCGTCACTTACTGCCACAGATACTGTCAAATTAGTATCAGCATCGACTGCGCCCGCCGTAAGATTAACACTGGCACCACTGCCAACTAATGTAAGACCTGCAGGGACATTCCATGTATAAGTCAGTGCGTCGTTTTGCGCATCAGAGGCAACAACCGTTACTGCTGCAGAAGCGCCTTCTTCAACAGTGATATCAGCAATCGCATCAACTGTCGGTGCAGTGTTGTCACCAGTTGTTGGCGCGATGACATTAACCACAACACTTTGGCTTACCGTTGCTTTGCCATCAGTTACACTGACGGTTGCCGTAAACTGGCTGTCTTGGGTTACGTCAGGTGCAGTAATTGCTAATGTATTTGTAGCACTACCAGATACCGTTAATTCAGATGATGCAGTCCAACTAAACGTTAGTGGATCATTATCGGCATCTGTTGCTGAAGCACTGACAGAAACACTTTCGCCAGCGTTCACGGTTACAGTGCTTGATACTGATAACACTGGTTTTTTATTACTTGGTGGTGTAACAACTCCACCTAAGCCATCGTGCATAGCATTGAGAATATCGCCATTATCGGCATCAATTTCCCATGCAAATAACCCACCTAAGTTATATTGATTAACATAAGCACCTTTAGCTATCACTGACTCACGGCTATCGTAAGTAATTAGTTTACCTGTGGCGCGATTCCACACATACGCCGCTTGCGCTTGGTCATCGTAGCCTACTTCAAAGCCATTAACACCAGTGCCTGCAGCACCAATCATATGAGTTTTGATGCCTTTATAATCAATAACGCCATCTTCCCACACGCCTTGTGCTGTTGAGCCTTTTAATGGACCGGAGCCTGTTGCTGTCATAGGGTTACCATCAATAGTGGTGCCTGTTGGATAAACACCTTCCCAACCACGGCCATACATAGCAGTACCAACAACAATTTTTTTCGAGTTTACATTTTGTGCTAATAATAACTGTACTGCGTTATCTGTTGTATAAGCAGGGCCTTTACGTGGCTCACCGTTTTCATCTACGCCCGTACCATTACATTGCCCTACGCTCATATGCTCACCACAATAAAGCGCAGTTTGATGGCCAGTTACGCCACTCCATGCTCCATAAAAGTCATAAGTCATAGCGAAAATATAATCCATGTATTGGCTAGCGGCTTGGTAGTCAACGTCTTCAATTTTATCGTAACCAGCGCCAATTGCTGACGTAAGCTCATAAGTACGGCCTGTTTCAGCTTCAAGCTTATCAAGCATAGCGCGCAGCTCTTGCATTAACGCAACGTATGCAGGACCATCATTTATCGGATCGCCAATATCTGGGTTAGGGCCGTCACCACCAGGAAATTCCCAGTCAATATCAACACCATCGTAAAACTTCCAGGTTCTTAAAAACTCTTCCATTGATGCTACAAAGGTGTCGCGGTTAGCTTTATTAGTAAAACCACCAAATGGATCAGAAAGCGTCCAGCCACCTACTGATGGTAAGATTTTAAGATCGGGGTAACGTTGCTTAAGTGCCATTAACTGTGAATACGTACCACGGATTGGATCTTTTGCATCCACACCTGGTAATGCTTTTTGCACAGCGGCCCATGGATCGTGGATAACCACTTCATAATCAGCAGAGCCAGCACAGGCTGTTTCAAGTGCTTGTTTAGGGCTGCCAGTTAATGATGCATTTTCACCACAAATTGGAATAAAGCCATATAAAATGTGACTTAAGTTTTGTGCAGGGATATTTGTAACATCATAATCTCGTCCGTAAATACCCCACTCAACAAAATAAGCACCGGTCACTAACCCTGCTTTGGTACCAATATCACGGTTATTAGGATCAACATCCATCGGCAGTGGCGCTAAGTGCCCGCCGTCGGTATCTGCAATCACGATTGGCTTACCAGCACTGCGTGCACAAGTAGTACCGCCTTCGCATAGCTCTACATATAATGTATGGCGACCAGCTTTGTCATAAGGGAAAGAAATAGTCCCGGTCTTAGAACCTGCAGCAAGTGTACCTTCATTTACCAACATATCATCAAAGTAAACTTTGTAGCTGTCACCACCGTCACCGCTCCATGCACTCCATTGAATGTTGATAGCAACTTCATCAACACGAGTAACAAGTTGTTTATATGATCCATTACCTTCTAGATCCACTTCAACAAAAGAATACTGTTGCGGTTCCCAATTAATACTTGGTGTAGACGGTGCTGCAACGGCTGTACTTGCAAATAGAGCAACGCCAATGGCTGCTGTTAACTGTTTAATATTCATATTTCTCTCTTATCCATTATTTATTTAATTATTTAATAAGTTTGAACTACAAAACTTAGGCTTCTGATTAAAGTTTGGTCCATACATTGGCTTGTCCAGGTGTATCACCTTGAGTCCACCACTTAGCGCTATAGCGCTGTCCTTGATAGGTTACTTCAGCACCACTTTGATAGGCTTTACTTACATTCCAATCGTTATTCATACCCGGTTGTGAATCGCTTTGCCATGCATTAGAACTATCAGGTTGCTGACCCTGACTCCACCATTTCGCGGTATAAACAACACCTTGAAAACTGGCTTTATCACCGGCTTGATAAACTGCACTACTGCTCCAAGCAGCAACATCAGGATCAGTGATAACGCTGTCATTTACAGTGACTTTAAAGCTAGTTTGAGTACTTAATTGACCATCCGAAACCGAAACCGACACGGTATAATCTGTGCTTGTTGATACCTCTGGCGCACTAATCACCACGTTTGCGTCACCACCGGTAAAGCTCAGTGGTGCTGGCACTGACCAGCTGTAGTTCAATTGCGTTTGTTCATCATCAAAAGCATGAAGGTGTACGGCTGTGCTGGTGTTTTCATCGACAACTAAATCATCCAAAGTATGTACAATTGGCGCAGTATTAGTGGGAGCGCTTTGCACACTTAAGGTATAAGTGTAATTTTCATTACTGCTATACACTTGATTAGTCAGTACATCAGTACTGTTATAAACCACGTCACCGGCTTGATTTTGCACGCCAATTTGTACTAAATGGGCATAATCTAAGTTCA
Source organism: Pseudoalteromonas sp. SG44-8 (assembly GCF_014164125.1). Classification (NCBI taxonomy): domain Bacteria; kingdom Pseudomonadati; phylum Pseudomonadota; class Gammaproteobacteria; order Alteromonadales; family Pseudoalteromonadaceae; genus Pseudoalteromonas; species Pseudoalteromonas sp. SG44-8. Next base: position 44,750 of record NZ_JACJEQ010000015.1, read on the forward strand.
GTTGTTGTGCCAGTGCTTGCTGCCAACTCGCTTGATTCGCAGCGGTCACTTTTAATTGCTGATTGATAACCTCTTGGCCATTTTCATCAAATAAACGTGCCCAAACAGTGTCACCCGCAATGGCACTTTGTCCTTGACGAACAAAGTAACCAACACTTGACCAAACACTCGGATCCGTCGGCCCTGCGTCTGTCACAATATTGATATCGCTACAGTTATAGAAACCTTCCCCCACCACATCAATACGTTGCCAACGGCTATATAAAATAGCATCGCCGCTGCGCCCTTGTGGAATAGCAACATTCATTTCGTAATAACGCTTTCCATCGGTATCTTTGATAACGTCAATATTTTCATGTTGTTGAACTAGCTCTAAGTCAGCCCACGTCAATACATCTGTTGCTGCATTAAAGCTTGGTTTAGTTAAATAAAACTGCCAAAAACTGGGATTATGCGGCGTTGCTGCTAAGTAACGAATTTGAATTTCACCATTGGCATTAGGTACCACATCACTGCGTTGCCAATGCGGCGAAGGTAAATCCATACCACGCTTTGCGTTGTCACCACCGGCACATAACGACCCATTTGGTACCTTAGCCTCTACCGCGGCTTGATTTAAGTAGTCCGGTGTATTAACTGAAAACTCAATATCTTGTACAAATTGCACTGTACCCGACTCTAAAAATGCGGCACGACAAGCAAGGTTTGGAATATTAGTGCCATCTTCGGGCCACCAATACCCACCATCGGCTTGGCAAAAAGCTTGCCGCGCTTTTGGGCTATCCATATAACCATGAGCATTCACTTGCGCTGGCATAATTGTTAGTAATACGCTGCTTGCCACTGCCGAGAGTGATAAAGTTTTAAATTTAATAGCTATCATTGTTTTGTCCTTGAAAAGCTGAAATTTTGGGACAAGCAAACTTGCCCCTATTATTTACTTACAGACTACAACTTTTAGTCCAGTCAGCTGTTGCTCCAGGTTCAGAACTTGTCCACCACTTCGCTTTATAAACGGCACTGTTATGAACCATTAAGTCACCGCCTGCGGCATGGCTTGGATTGCCTGCCCAGTCTTTTTGAGGGAAGTTTGGATATACAGGGATTGAGCTCACAGCCACACCTTCACACATACCAGATGTATCGCCACCACCATTACCAGGATCCGTGGTGTCGCCGCCACCGGTAGTTCCATCAGGCAATTGTGGGTATTCAAATTTGAACGCGTAAACTTTGCCATCTTTTTCTATAGTAAAGTTACTAGGACCGGTAATTGGCATGTAATACATAACTTGCGCATTGACTGTTTTGCCACCACTGAAGTCTTTCGGTTGACCGCCCCATTCATTGTTCAGAGTGATTGAAAAACGGTGGAATTCATTTTCATACCCACCAATGTTGTTACCTGCTGCATTTGAGCCATTTACTTCAACTGCCATGCCCAATTTTTCTTGTGCGTTCCAGTTAGATTTAAAAATAGCCGATGTTGATACAGATACATCAAACGAAATTTTCGCACCGCTTAGATCAATATTGGAGTTATTAGTAAACGCAAATGTTGGGCTAATTGGGTAGTTATCATCACCAATTGGGAAGTCTTTTGCTGCAAACGTTACATCTACCGCTTCAGTTGGTACAACAAAGTTTGGATTACCTAGATGAGTGTCGTACGCCACACCACTTTGGTTAAACTTGTCATAAGCCAAAGTTGTTAAGGTAGAACCCATGAAGTACTCACCTTTTGCTGAGTCAAAATCATAATCACCAGCAAGTTCCCAAAACATGATACCGCCAAGGCCATTGTTAATTACGTAATCAACTTTAGCTGCCATAGACTGCTCATCTTCAATAGATAGGAATACTTTTTTCTCTGAGTTCCATAACCAAGGTGCAACAGCAACGCTGTCATAGTGACGTGTATAAGTACCCGTTAATTGATCATCAACATCAGTCTCTGGTGTTAAGCCATACACACCTAAGTACGAACCAACAATGCCGTTCTCAAGATTTTTAACATGCCACAACGGGTTAGAACCTGCTGGCATTTCTTGTCCTGCATCGTTCTTATCATGCCAAAGATTATCAATGCCTAATGCGCCATTGCCACACTTGTTCTTTTCGCCAACGCCGGTACCTGTTGCGCAATCAGCTTGATTAGGTAGTGCAGATTGCCCCCACAGCCCATTAGTACCCCCGCTGACATCTTTAAAACCACGGGTATAATAAGGAATACCAATATTGATACGCCCTGCCGATACTGCGCCGCGGAAATAACGTACCGCCCAATCAGTATTTAAATAACCAATCCCTTCAAACTCTTTAGTGCCATATACATTCCACTGCGCAAGCTCGGAGTCAAGACCGGTATCAAATAAGGCAGCGTTGTGGCCAACATGCGAGTTCCATGCTCCATGTAAGTCGTAAGACATGATGTTAACGTAATCGAGGTATTTAACCGTTTGGAATGTTTCCATACCACGAAGTAAATAACCTGAAGAAGGCGATGCAATTGTTAGTAAATAATGTTTACCCGCTTTTTCACCAGCACGGTCTAACTCTTCGCGCAGCTTTTTCATTAGTACTTGGTAAGATGCATTTAAACCTGCACGACGTGCATTTGAAATTGGGAAATCATCAGGGTGACCTGAATCTTTCATTGATGATGGGTATTCATAATCAATATCAACACCATCAAAACCATATTTCTCAATGAACTCGACTGAGCTTTTTGCAAAGGCATCAATGCCCGCTTGATTAACTGAACCATCTGCATTGGTCGTCATGGTATAAAAACCACCACTTTCAACGCGGCCCGTTTCATCAAAGAAACCACCCGTTTCAGCCCAACCACCTACAGATACTAATGTTTTAACGTGTGGGTGTTGTTTTTTGAATTTGTTTAAAAGATTGAAGTGACCTTTATACGAGAAGCTTGGGTCCATTTCGGCACCTACCACTCCTGGCCATTCCATATTTGTAGCTGGATTACCGGCTGCATTTGGATCGCCAATCGATACTTTATTATTGGCATCAACATGGGCAAACGCATAGTTGATATGAGTTATTTTATCCCATGGAATATCATTTACTAAATAGCTCGGTTGGCCATTTGCGCCATTGCGCCAACTGGTAAAATAACCAATTACACGACGCGGATGATCAACACCCATTATCTCACGACCATCTGCATCATACACAGTACAATACGGCGTATTTACACCTGGTGTTTGATATAACCCCTGCGGATGACAATCAGTTCCAGTCACTGGTCCGGTATTTTCTTCAACAACAGTAAGCACCTTTGTTACTTGGGCTGTTGCGCCTTCGTTATCAGTTACCGTTAACGTAAAGGTTGCCTGACCAAGCGCTGTTGCTTGCCAAGCATAACTGCTTGATGCCGTACTTGCTTGGTGCACATCAGCACCATTAACCGCAAAGTTAAGTGCCGTTACTTGACCATCACTGTCAGTACCTGCAAGAGCAAACACCACTTGTGAGCCAACCGTTAATTCTGTTGGTAAACTACTGAAACTAATTGTTGCCACCGGTGCTTGATTAACCGGATCCACGATTTCAGTAACGCTGATCGTATTGATCACTTGCGAAGATTGCGCGCCGTCGTCATCGGTTGCTACTGCACTCAATTGATGAGTGCCGACAACCGCGGGCCAATTAGTACTAAACGGTGCGCTACTATCAGTTGCGATTAATGCACCATCAACAAAAAACTCAACTTTTGTCACAGAACCATCTTCATCGGTTGCTTGCGCAGTTATGACAACGCTGTCTTTATCGGCAAATTGAGAATTATTTGCAGGAGTTAATACTGTAATATTGGGTGCCTGATTCTCAGTGACAGCGCTGTCACACAAACCCAAAAGTTTCCATTCTTGCCACGGGCCTGAATTCTCTAAAGGGTTTGATTGTGTCCACCACTTTGCCTCATATGCACTATTTTGTGTGTGTACTTGGCTGCCACCGCTGTGAGTTTGACCCGTTTGCCATTGCGTTAATGCACTACAGTCGACTGCTGCGTGCACACTTAAGCCTACAAAACTGAGTGACACCGCACTTAGTTTGAAAGCATTTTTTATTGTCATTTGTGAGCTCATAGCTCCTCCGCCCAGGGTTAAATATAACATTAAATTTACAACTCAGTTTAAAAACTACCACAGTTAACTCATACGTCAACTTAATTTGGATATGTGATGTATAGAAAACAGCCACTTTATTAACCAAAAAGGACTATAAATTATATTTTTTATCAGCATTTAACATCAAATAAAAACCATGCAGTTTAAAGAATGGGTAATTTCGCACACAAAATATGAACGCAAGGTTAATTTATGGTTACATTTTATTTGTGAGTATCTTCGCGGGCTCTAGCAAGTTTTACGAAAACGTAAACGTGAGTGTGAATAGGTATAAACAATAAGGTGGTAGACTATATAACCAAAAAACCTCGATTAGAAAAAAATTATCTAAGCGAGGTCTTATAAAAATTTCTGAGCTTGCTATTTTTTATAAAAAATAGCATTTAGAACAAAAGCCCTATTTGATCACAACGTCATTAAGCGGCGATTAAATAGGACTCTTGTCCTGCATGCTTTTTGTTGCGCTTGTAAGCACCTTTACCTTTTTTAGCAGCTACAATTTGTGGTTTAAAAATTTTCGATGTCACTAATGCGGCTAATGCATTATCGCGAATAACACCCCGACCTGTATCTACTGATGTTGAAGATTTAGTCACTTTAGAACGACGTTTACTCATTTATTTTTCCTCTTTAAAAGTTTTGCGATTGTATGCTTGATATAAAAAAACACAAGCATTTTAAATCAAAAAGCCCGCTTATTTGCGGGCTTAATAACAACTATAAATTTAGAAACTAAAACTTACTTTTGCGTAATAACTTCTGCCATCAAAGCCATAAGGCAATGCACGTACAGGGTATTTAAATGCGCCATTGGTGATAAAGTTTAGTACTTCGTCATCACCTAGTTCATCTGGCGTTTCGTCAAATACGTTATCGGCACCAACCGAAAGCACAAACATATCATTAATTTGGTAGCTAACATTTAAATCAACTAACACTGCTGATTCAACCGTACTAGTTGGTTTGAATGAACCTGTTGGCGAAAGCTCACCCGGTAATGATATATGGTCGTTACCAAAATATTTTACATCAGTTTCGCCAAAGTAATTAAAACGAATTGTTGAAGTGTATGCATCACGTTCGTAGTCAAAGGTAAGTGTTGCTCGTTCACTAGGCTGTCCGTCGGTAAAAAAGCTGCGTTGTAAATCATCAAATGCAACCGATTCTGGAATGCCGTCCGCTGCGTTTACACCATCAATTTTAGTATCGTTTAAGTTACCCGCAAAAGTAACACCAAAGTTACCGCCTTCTACATCGGTACGATATGATGCAATTATATCAACGCCTTGAGTGGTTGAATCAACTGAGTTCGAGAAGTAGTTAGCTTGTACAGCGCCGGTTGCTTGTAAAGCAGCAACAGCCTCAGAGCTAAACGATACATCGTCAGCCGTTAATAAACTGCCAAGTGTAATACGGTCTTCAATTTCTACGCGGTAAAAATCAACCGTTAACGAAAGTTCGCTTGTGACATCGTAAACAAAACCAGCACTGTAGTTTGTCGATGTCTCAAGCTTTAAGCTATCTACACCTAGTGCACTTGGGAAAGCAGTGCCCGTATTTGCAGTAAATGATTGCGTTAACGTGCCGTCGGATCCTAAGTTAGTAGTAAATGCTGTATAGCCACTTTGCTGCAGCGAAGGGGCCCTAAAGCCAGTAGATACCGCACCACGTACTGCAAAGTCATCGTTAAATTCATAACGCGTTGCTAACTTACCAATTAAGTCATCTCCAGCATCAGAGAAATCTTCATAGCGAAGTGCACCACTGACGTTCCATGCATCAGTAAGCATAGTTTCAACATCTACGTAAAATGCGTAGCTGTTACGGTCGCTCTGATTTGCAGCTTCTGGACGCAAACCGTTATAAGCTTGAAAGCCACATTGTGCAAATTGCTCAGGGTCGTTCACTGATGGATACGATGTATCCATGTTTGCTAAACCACATGCGTACGATGCTTCATCACCAGGTACTATCTGGTAATTTTCTTTACGGTACTCTGCACCAATTGTTACATAGAGTGGTTCGCCGCGACCAATGTCCACAATACCATTTACGTCAAGGTTAATTGTTGTTTGATCGAACCTAAAACCACCTGAGTAACCACCACTTGGGCCTGCATTTGCTGCTATATCAGCATCACTTGCCGTTGGGTTATTAAATAAATACTCCGCCGCGTAAGAAGCGTTTAATGTATTGCGTGATGTAAAGTCATATTGGTTTTCACCATAAACTGCCGATACATCGTAATTCCAATCTGGATTAATATCACCTTTAAAACCTAGCGCAATAGAAATATCCTGTGCTTCGTTATAAATGCGCGGTAAAAAACCATCACTGTATACTTGAGTAACATTTTTAGATGCTTCGTTAAAGTTACGGTAAAAGCCGTTACCCAGTGCAGTGCGCTCTGAGTAACCACCAAACGAGTAAAGCTCACCGTCGCCCATTGGCAATGCCATATTATAAAATAACGAGGTAAATTCACTTTCCGAATTACCTTGGCCCCAACGAACGTTGTCAGATAATGTACCTGGCTCTACATCAAGCGATCCACCTGTATCGCGCTCTGCGCGGTTAGTACCATCGGCATCACGATACTCAAGAGATAAATTAATAAAACCGCCTTCTGTGCCCAAATCAAAACCGCGATTTAAACCCGCCGAAATGGTATCGCCATCACCTTCAGCTGTTTCACTATATTGTACATAACCAGTTGTTATACCAGTTGAATCATTCAGTGATAAGTTAATGACCCCAGCAATAGCATCAGAGCCATACTGCGCTGCAGCACCATCGCGTAATACTTCAACGCCTTTAAGTGCCGTAAGTGGAATAGCATTCATATCGGTACCCGCAGCACCTGCACCAACTGTACCATTAAGGCCAAAAATAGATTGATTATGACGGCGCTTACCATTTACTAAAACCAGGGTTTGGTCTGGCTGTAAGCCGCGTAATGTTGCTGGGCGAAATAAATCGGAACCGTCAGAAACTTGTGTACGCGAAAAATTAAACGATGGCGCTGTAGCTTGTAAGCTTTGACCAAGCTCGGTAAAGCCACCTTTGTTTAAATCATCAGCGTCAATTAAATCAATGGGTGACGAAGATTCAGTTGCTGTGCGGTTAGATACCCGTGAACCTAAAACGGAAATTTGTTCTATGTTTTTTTCTGCTTGAACTTGTGCGTCTTCAGCCATGACAGCTGAGCTGGTAAATGCAAGTCCTACGGCGATAGCCAATGTATTTAAACGAAGTATTGTCATGTGTGTTGTTCGACCCTGTTGACTCTTCACCTGTTTACTCGATTGCAGTAATAAACAAGTAAATTCATAAAAGTTATAATTAGTGTAATGCAGCGTCATTTACATAATGACGCCTTGACGAACATCCTAGCAACATACACATATAAAAAGAAACATATTTAACTGCGACAATGGTCGATATATGCAAAAATTAGCTAAATTTTCTTCTTTTTCATGTTTTTGATTGAATTTTAAACAAAAAAAAGCATGATTATTCAAATCATGCTGGTTGTTAAAACTATGTTTTCTAGCCTTCTTCTTCCCACAAAGCCAGTTTTTCATCTTCTAGCATCAATGCCATGGATGCAATGCCAGTAAGACTTTCATCTAATCCAGTATACAGTAGTGCAAAGCCTTCACTAAGTACCGCTGGTTCTGGATGCTCTTTGAGCGAATCTGGCCACATCGCAAAAGTGGCTAGTAAATTAAGCGTCGCTTCAAAGTTATCAATAAATAACTGTCCATCTGCCTGATTCTCAACGACCTGTTTATCGGCACTGAGTAAAAAGTTAAAGTCATGCTGCCATACTTCTTGATTCACCATATAAGCAGCTAAATAGCCGACACACCATTGTTGTAGTTGCTCACTCGGCTCTTTAGCATCTTTACCATGAGGGTAAATACTTGCCAGTATATGCTGCTGCGCGACCTGAGCCTCGGTCACATTATCCAGCAGCGTGATCATTGCGTCATGCTCCGCTGAGCTTGTCATTAATCGGGTATAAATAGGGTCATTTTTATCAGCAATATAATTGGCAATTTCTGACTCGCCATAAAATTCCGAGCACGCCAATAACCCACTGATAAAACCAATCACGCTGTCAGTACTCACCACTTTTAGTTCAGGGTGCTGACTTAGATAATCCCTAAGAACCAATTCACTTTTTTCATTAAGCATTATTCACCCTCAAGTTATTATAAAATTCATACCTACACTAACCAACAATTGGCTAATTTAAAAGCAAATTATTACTTAACCTAACTCTGGTTAAATGGTTTTTGCCCTGAGTTAAGGTCGCTCACTCAACACTGGAAAAATACATCGCACACATGTACCTAAACTTACGATAGTCTCAATTTCAATTTTCCCCTGATAATCATTAACCATAGTGTAGACTAATAGTATGCCCGTAGCTGTTAATTGCAGACTGGTTTGCTAATATAGGAGAGATGTAATCTAGTCATAGTTCGTCGCGATCATAGCAACCCTTTTCTTAACATAAATTATGGCGAAACAATTTCAAACACAACAAGCGTCGAGTTGCAGCAAAATACAAGCATTTTATTTACCTTATACCCCACAGCTAAATTATTAACTGGCTTTTTACAAAAAATTATCGAGCACTTCCTTTTCAAATAACCTGAGATCACTATAAAAATCCCATCACTTATTAAGCCTTATTAATAACCACAATAAATGATGCTAAGTAATAAAATCGAAAGGTTAAAATATCTGTAGCGTGTAATACCAATCGACTTAAATATTTAACCATTCTAGCGAGCTAAATAAAGCGCTAACTGCGTTATAATTTTTTCAAGTAGAACAACTACATGTCAAAAGTTACGCCTTGTTATCACTGTATTTATCTGTCGCTATAAATGGCCAGTAACTTAACACGATTGGTATAAATCTTTCGAGGTTAAGTTTACAGCAGTATATTTTTTGCTGATACAGTGCCTGTGCAATGTGGTTGTATCACTAAATAATTGATAAAAAATTAAAAAACGCGCAGCTCAAAATTTCTGCCTAGAACAAATTGGTTTTTCATTACTTACATGGATTTAGAGAAAAGCCGATAACAGAATGCGCTAGCTTTACTTAGTTTTTATTTAGTCTACTAAGTTACCATGCTAATGCCGCGATTGAAGCGCCCCTAGATAGAACAAATTTGAATCATGAAAGGTCAACACTCCCTAGTAAGAAATCAGGTATGTTTTCCAATCAAAACTAGCTAATGCTTGCGTCAAATTAATATCAACATTTTTATCAGTTAATAAAACTTGTAACTTATCTACTGAGCATGCACTAAATAAAATTTTCCTGACTATGTAAAGTAGCTGATTTATTTCGTTAAGCTTGGCTTCTTTTATGCCATTTAAGTCATTACAGCTCATCAATAAAGTACATATTCGACTATCATAACCCCACAATTTCATTACATAAGCAGAGACACTTTGATAATGAGCTAAATCATCCGTGTTGATACCTTCATCATAGCTTTGCGCTAGACTTTGATCCCCGCAAAGCAAAATAACCTTACCGACAAAGCTAAGTATTGCGACAGAAAAAAGTAATTCTTGGTTTTTTCGATTAAACCCAGCATGCTCAGCAAATGTTTTTACACAGCCTGCGTAATTAGACGCTATTTCAAGCTGTCTTTCGTGCACACGAGTAGGTAATACATTACCTACTGCTTGCGACATTGCTAAAGAAGTAACAATCGCTAATAACATAGTGGAGCCAATCCTAGATACGGCTTCATCTATAGAAGATGTTTGTCGCTGAAAACCAAGATAGGCTGAATTAGCAATTTGAAGTAATTTAGCTGTAATAACAGGCTCTTGAGAGACTATGGTGGTTATTTGATGTAAGTTATAATCATCGCTACTCAATACTATTTGTAACTTTTGGAGAAATATAGGACAAACAGGAAAACTCATCATCGCCCCTAACTGACGACGAACATGTTTTTCAAATGGTAAACTCTTTAGCTCGGCAACATTATTTAATAAATTAGTAATGTCTGCACCGCTAAAAGGCTTACTTAAATACGCATGCACTAAATTAGGTTGACGCATTATTGTTGTGTTTGTCATATCCCCAGTTAGTAATGCTCTTACCGGATACGGATACCTAGCAACACATAATTCAAGCACATCCAAACCATTCATATGAGGCATCAAGTAATCACTGATTACTAAATCCACATCGGGGTTGTCTTGTAATAATTGCCAAAACTCATCTAATTCATTGGCAACAAGTACTATTGTGTTAGGAAATGTGCGAATAATTGTCCGCTGTAAAGCTTTCAGTAACAGCGCATCATCATCTAACAATACCACGGTCACTGATGTCATATAGTAATTATCTTGTTAGTTGATTGTATAAATGCGCAGAAATCATCTTCTTCAAGTGGTACTGAAAAGTAAAAACCTTGCACATAATCACAACCTAATGTCTTTAATTTAGAACACTGAAAGGGCGTTTCTACACCTTCAGCGATCACTTTAAGTTTTAGCTCATGGGCCATACGAATAATATTACGCACTAGGCTCTGCATACCAATTGATGAATCGAGATCTGTAATTAGTACTTTGTCTAACTTAAGTGCATCAACCGCCAGTTTAGATAAGTAAGCAAGTGACGAATAGCCAACACCAAAATCATCAATTAAAATCTCAAAACCATGAGATCTTAATTCTGAGAGTTGCTGTTGACACCCAGCAATATCCTCAACTAGGTATGTTTCAGTTAATTCAAAATGAAGTTGTGATGAGAGTAAGTGATGTTTTTTTACACATTCAAGAACAAAATCAACAAAACCTTTGTCTTCTTTTAGCTGCCTACCAGATACATTAATTGCCAGAGGGCAAGACTCAATCCCCTCTTTCATCCAACGGCTAAGTGCTTCGCAACTTTTTTCAATCACCCATCGCCCCAATTCAATGATCTGGCCATCACATTCTGCTATTGGAATAAACTGAGCAGGTGACACCCAGCCATATTTTTTTGGCTCATACCATCGGACTAAGACTTCAGCACCAGCAACTTTTTGAGACGATAAATCAATTTTAGGCTGAAAACGTAGTGTTAATTGTTCTTCAGAAATAGCAGTAAGCAGCATTCTGCTCAGCTCAAACTCTTTTTTATAATCAGCTACTAAATCTGGGTCAAACCTAGTTATAGTGCGGTGTTGTTTAACTATCTGATGCCCCATATTGAGACGCATTTGATTGATAAGTTCTTTCCCGGAAATACCATCTTCTGGCACAAAACCATAAACACCGTATAAATTCAAATCTGTTGTAGCACGAGTTAAACAAAGTAACTCATTGAATTTTTTTATTATTTTTTCCATATAAATTAATAGCTGCGTGTCATTCATAATTCTTGGGATCAATAAAACAAACCTGTCCATATTAAAGTGGCATAGTTTTATTTCATCAGTGAGCGCACCTTCGATCGCATTAACTATATCGTGTATCAGACTGTAAATTTCATGGTGATTAAGTAAATTATTCAATAATGAGAATTGTAAGACCCCTAAATAAACGACAGTACAAGGTCGAGAATTTAGCTCAAAAGAAGTGACTAACTCACAAAATTCATGTTCAGCCATCAGGCTTGACTTTTTAAACCTGAGTTCATTTTTCGGACAAGCTCCCCCAAAAGAAAGCTTGAGAAGATGAGCAAATTGATCCGATAGGTATCGCTCTATTATTATTTCCTTTTCTTCACCCGTTGCAGACACATCGAAATAATTAAGAAACAGTGTTGGACTTTCCTCTGCAAAAAAAGCATCGATAACATCTGTTTTTAACGTCGCAGATAACTCAGAGACATTTCTGCCTTGAAGTTGTTCGATATTATGGATAACTTTTTTTGCATAACCATTATAGCGACCGATTACTCCTTTATCAGTAACTTCAATCAAGGGAGAAACACTACCCAAAAGTATCTGGTCTCGTGTTTTTTGAAAATGATATTTTGAAAATTCAACCAGTGCTTGATGAATATTTGTTAATAAATCATCATCACTCCACGGCTTTTCCAAAAAACGGAAGGCTACACCTTGATTGAGTAATTCAACGACTGATTTAAAGTCTGCATAGCCACTAAGTACCAAGTTAACGGTAGTAGGCCATTTTTGTTTCACTTCAAGTAAAAACTCAGCGCCATCCATAACCGGCATTCTGAAGTCGGTAACTATGACTGCTACACGATTAGTACTCAAATATTCAAGAGCATCTGCTGCACTTGATGCTGTTGCAACATCAAAACCCGATCGAACAAACAGTCGCTTAAGCGATCGTAAAACATTCAATTCATCATCAACCAGAAGAATAGTGTTTATCATTATTTGCTACCTCTGCATCAACGGCTACTTATTAACTAATTTATTAACAATATTTATTAATTCATCGCTAGTAAACGGCTTGCAAAGATAACCATGCGCACCAACTACAATCGTATTCTTTAACTCTTCTTCGTGTACCCCTGATATAACAAGAATTTTAACATCTGAAAATCTTTCCTGCGCACGAATCATACGAATAACTTCTAACCCACTTATACCAGGCGTACGTAAATCAACCGTTATCAGATCAGGGTTCTTTTGTTGCAATAAAAGCCCTGCTTCAAAGCCACTGGCAGCTTCAATAATACTAAAATTTTGTTTTTTTAAGGTTCGCTTGATACTTGAACGAACATTGACCTCGTCATCAATAATTAGTACTTGTTTCTGCAAAGATAAGCTATCCGATATTGGCATGTTCTGCTTCTTAAGGAAGTTTATAAAATCAGAAACTTGAACACGATAATTGCCCCGCCCAGGTAATTTATGACCAACTAATTCACCGGATGCAATCCAGCGACTAACGGTTCTTTGGTGTACATCGCAGTAGCGGGCTATCTCACTTGGCTTTAACGTTTTTAACATCACACAACAACTTAGTATCAATCTATTTAAATCGTAGCACAGCTTTATTACTATTGCGACAAATGAGACAGAAGGGCTATTAATGCTATACAAGTAGAGCCTGACATTAAAATTGGTACACCCAAAGACAACAACAGGCGCACTTTGCAACTTGAATATTAAGGTAACTTAAACATCTAACTAAATGCCGCTGGCTGAATATTTCATCGGCAACGTATTGGACAGAAACATGACGAGATATTAAGCTCAATAAGGACACCAACAGTATTTATGAATATTAAAAAAGGTTGAAAATGTTTTCGATTGAAACTAAGTGCATCCAGAATAAAAAAATAAAGAGTGCGAACATCAATTAACACAAAAAGTATCTGCGATTATTCGTTTAGTGGTATCTAGCGCTGCCATAATAATAGGAGCTGTTCTTATTTTTTTTGTTGCTTATAGACGATTAAATAAGTACATAATGCAAGAATTACAACTTGCACACATTCCTTTAACAACAGAGTTTCATTTTCGCGACGTAAGCTACTTCGATATTTATAAAAATAGAAAGTAACTTAATTATATTTGGTAAATACTATGAAAAATAATGAACAGCTATTAGAAAGGATTCATCAACTGGAAATGAAAAATAAAGCTCTAGAGCAAGCAGGGGCTTTTAATACGCTAATATTAAATGGCCTAGAAGCAATATTAGCAAGCTCAAATACTGATGAGTTATTTAAAGATTTTTTCTCTATATTACAACGAACAATATCTTTTTCAGCAGCAATATTAGTCAAATATAATCCTAATACTGAATCCTACTCTATGCTAAAAGCATCAAAGGAAAATGCAGAGAAAGTATTACCTGAATTAATCGCTATTTTGTCGATACAGCCCAACATAAAAAATATATTTGAGTTACGTAAACTCACTAAGTGGCAAATAGATGACCTTTTTTGGCAACAACAACACTCACTATTAACTGCGCCAGTAACAACAAATAAAAAACAATATCAATTATTTGTTTTTTCTGAGAAACAAGGTGCTTTTAATCAAAAAGACGTGAGTTTACTTCAGCAATTTATTAGCTTCACTGGTAATACAATTTCACAATTTGAACAAAAAAGTCTACAGCAAAGGCAGCAAAACATAGAGCAAACGTTAATCAACTCAGAAAAAATGGCTTCATTAGGACAAATGGCCGCAGGCGTTGCTCATGAAATAAACAACCCATTAAGCTACGTTATCAGTAACATTCAGAACTTAGCCCATAATATACAGCAGCACACTAATTTGATTAAAGATTTAGTAAAACCGCAATTTCAAAGTACACGCGCTATCAACGAACGGCTAAAACACTATCAATTTGATGAATTAACACAAGATACCAGTGATATTTTAAGTGAAATGAAAGAAGGTGCGAATAGAGTCAAAGAAATAGTTCAGAGCCTAAAACTGTTTGCTCATCCAAATCAAACAAAAATAGATGATATCAACCTCACTAGTTTGTTAGAAAACACTCTACGAGTTGCTTGGAATCAAATAAAATACAATGCAACAATTGAAAGATACTATTGCGCAGATGAAATAAAGCTCATAGGTCGTACAACCCAGCTTTACCAAGTATTTCTAAATATTTTTATCAATGCTGCGCAGTCGCTAAGTAATTCTGTAGGAATGATAGCTGTAACCACAACACAAGACTCTTACAATGCTTATATAACAATTAGTGATAATGGTTGTGGGATCCCAGCTGATAAGCTAAATAGTATTTTTGATCCTTTTTTCACAACTAAACCAATAGGTAAAGGGACTGGATTAGGTCTGGCTATTTCAAGAGCTATTATAGAACAGCATAATGGAAAAATTTCGGTACAAAGCAAACCAGGAGAAGGCACTGTTTTTAGTATTACACTTCCTAAAAACTCAGATTTAAATGATGAAGAATTAACCATAATAGCATTAAAGGAAAAAAATGATGACTAAACTTTATTCTTTAGCGGATTTTTCAACTGTATAATAATCGACATAAATAATGACTCAACCTTTGCCAGATAATAGATAGTTAATCTAATGGTGGGAATTCAATTAATATAGTAGACCCCACATCAATAGCTGACTCAATATATATTTTACAATTATGCTTTTGTACAACTTGTAAAACCATTGACATACCCATTCCGGTTCCAGTACCGACAGGCTTAGTTGTATAAAATGGGTCATAAACTTTGTTTTTTATATCATCACTCATTCCGCAGCCAGTATCAGTTACTTTTAAAACAGTCTTATTGTTTAACTCACTCACTGACACATTGATCTGAGCTGTTCGTTCACTATCGGGAATAAACGATTGAATAGCATTAAGAAGAATATTGACTAATAACTGATTTAATTCGTTCGGTGTAAATAAAACGGACGAGTTATACGTAAAATCAAGTTCTACATTAATATCTTTAAGTAATGGCTTTAGCAATTTTAAGTTTAATTCTATAGCATCTTGCAATTTAACCTCAACCTGATGCTGGCTATCATTACGGGCAAAAAATAACAGGTTTTTTGTTATATCTCTAATTCTAATTAACCCCTCATTAATATCTGAAACTAATTCAGGTAAATCATCTTGAATGACAAGTAGTTGCTCCTTATCTTCGGATAACGAAATACTGGAGCGATTTAATGCATCAATCATATTTCTACTATACAAATAAAGTGTATCAACATTACTCATTACAAATGCCAGTGGATTATTAACTTCATGAGCGACGCCTGCCGCTAACGATCCTAATGTGGCCAACTTTTCTTGTTGTAACATTGACTGCTGTTGTGATTTTATTTGCGTTAATTGCTGCTCAAGTAACTTATTCTTTTCGTATAGCTGCCGCGAGCTATCTTCAAGCAACTGCTCGACCTCCCTTCTTGCTTTTTTTTCGCGTAGATAAGCAACATAATAAGCATCGCTAGATTCACTCATCAGCAACCTCAATATGCAAAATACACTGCTGAGCGCCTTTGTGCATACACACAGCGTGCGTAATATTAATAGCTTGATCGAAGTATTCAGCAGCACCGAATAATAACCCTTCTGCACATAAGCAAAGTTTACGCGGCGAATTGTAATTCATTTCGATATGACCAGGGCGGCTAATACGACATGATATAGTCGGCAGTGATGGGTCTTGATATAACTTATTTACTTCAAGATGAATAACATCATGGATCCCCATAACCAATGACGTAAAATCAGTAAAGCGCTCGACTACATCAAGGTGTCTATCAGCGAGTCCTTTAAATAAAAATTGACCAAATGCCTTCACTACATCTTGCAATGGCATATTGAGTCTCAGCGCAACACCATTAGCCATTGCAAATAACTCACCAGCGTCATAATTTTTTGCCGACACGTAAACGCGCCCCTCAGGTGTATGTGATTGTAATAGCTCATTCCATACCTCCATACCTAGTTGCTCTACAACCATGTCTTCTAACACATTAAAAATTATGCCTTTCATTACCCGCCTCCATCATTTAAAAACATTAGCTTTAGCCAGCTCAGTATTACCTTTGAAAGGAAGTACTTGTGTTTCACTCTAAAGTTTATTTTTGCTTTTTAAACGTAAATTCAAAGCAACTGCCTTTGCCTAATTCACTACTCACATTAACCTGACCGTGATGTTCCTGAACCGTTGCGTATACTTCAGAGAGTCCAAGCCCAGTACCTTGGCCTATATCTTTCGTAGTAAAAAAGGGATCAAAAATACGCACTAAATCTTCAGGGCTAATACCAGATCCTGTATCGGTTATTGTAAGTAGCACATCTTTACTTTCATTATAGGCACAACTAATACTCAATAAACCCATTGGCTGCATTGCATACAACGCATTTACAATAATATTAAACAACAACTGTCTAATTGCACTGGGTTTTGCCCAAAAAGTTATAGCTTCGTCAGGTAGTGAGACGGATGTTTTGGCTTTATATTTTATTTCGTTTTCAAGTACCACCAAGGCAGAATCAATCTCTGCACATAAATTAACCTCAGCCCAATTTTCATCATCTTGTATTGCAAAGTCACGTAATCCACTTACTATTTTTCGAACTCGCTCTGTGCCATCTAAAGACTCGTTAAGCAGTTCTGGGAGATCTTCATTAATGAACGCAATACCGTTTTTTTCATAAACATCTTCAAGTAACGCAATAAACCTAGGCTCAGCTTGCTTTAAAATGATTTTCTTTTGCGTTTCATTGGTCTTCATTAATTTTTGCGAGTAATCTTTTAGCGTTTCTAAATTTGAGCGCACAAAACCAATAGGATTATTAATTTCATGTGCAACCCCCGCAGCAAGCTGACCAATAGAAGCCATTTTTTCGGATTGCAACATTTGCCTTTGTGCAATTTTAAGCTCTTGATGTAGTTTTTTTAGCTGCTGATGCTCAGACTCCAACTCATTTTTCAAATCAGTTTGCTGCATAAAATAACTAGCCTCTGCTGTTACATCTGTTACAACAATACACACATGGCTCACTTCTCCATCACAAGCAGTAATCGGCATAAATTGAACATTTTGATACATTTGAGACTCATCACCGGTAATAGGTCGAGTGCTTCTCATCGGAAATACATGTGGCCGTTGTTGCCAGTAACTGAAGCTAGAGTTTTTGAGTACAAATACACTGTCTATTTTTCGCCTTAAAAAACGCGCTTGCTCAGAGAACACAGTGAGCAGGTTCTCACCTATAAGGTGGTCATTTCTTGCAGTTAAACCGCCAGAAAATGCAGGATTAGCAAAGGTAATCACACAGTTTACATCAATAATGCAAGCTCCTATGGGGATTTGCCTTATTACTCGCTCAAACTCCGCTTTTTCCATTACTCCTCCAAGAGAGCACGGATAGGAATGAGTGCTTGTTCTATAGACCCTTCACTGAGTCCAATTAACACGCGAGCATCAAATTTCATATGCTCAATCTTAAAATCCACTTCAATAATTAACACAGAGGACCATTCAATATTTTGTGTTGCTTTATCTGGATAATAAAAGGCAGGCATATTTAACTGAGTAGATAACTCAAGTTGACTAGTAAAACCCTGCAAACAGGCAGCCGAGATTATATTTGTAACCTCCAATACAAGTTCCTCAGTAGCCGCTTGATCTAATGGTAAGTCAAAATCCATTATATCAGCCAGTGCTGAACATCCATCTTTTTGTATGCCAGTAATCACTTCACCTCGAATTGTTCCGACAAAAGATTGCCTTGCAAACCAGCTACTTTTAAAATTATCGAGAACTTCTTGAAATGCCGCAGGCGACAACGCCTCAATGGCTGGCACCGACAACGCAACCTTTGTTTGGATCAGCCGAGCAAGTGCATCTGCAGCTTGCCCCATAGATATATTCATTATTTCTTGTAAGGCATCTCGCTCCTCTTCGCTAATAGTAATCATAACAACCCAACCTCTTGTAATGTATTACTAAGCTCCTCGGCAGATATTGGCTTTTTCAAAAACCTAAACGCTCCCAAAGAATTAACTAATGCCTGCGCCTCTGGTTGAATATCAGCACTAATTACAATTACGATTGTTTTTTTATGCTCATCATGCAGTTCCTTTAAAACCTCATACCCATTCATTTGCGGCATTTGTAAATCTAGAAATAACACCTCAGCCAGACCATTATTCACAGCCTCTAAAGCCTCGATTCCATTTTTAGCTTCATGTATCTCTACATCCCAATCTTCTGGCAAGACCCTTCGAATAGTTTTGCGTGACAGCGCTGAATCATCTGCAATTGTTATCGGTATCGCCATTACAATCTCTCTTGTATTAACATTAATGTCTTATCTGTCTCATACTAGATGGGTTTTATACTTTCTGCAAAAAAACAACTCACTTTTGTCTGCGCTCGCGAAAGTTTTACGTTACTAAAATTTGAAAAGATATGTTTACTTTCTATAAAATCACTCACAACGCTGAAAACATTTAATAATTAAAAATTGTTTATACTTTAAACATATACTAGATTAAAAATGACAAAGTATTTGAATAGACAATAAATATGCATGAAATACAAGAAATCGCGGAGTTGACAAATAAGCCTGCAAATATCTTATGCTTAGACGACGAACCAGGAGTACTAAAATCACTTACTAGACTGTTAAGGCAATATAATTTCACCTCAACAGTTTGTAGCGAGGGTGAAGAAGCATTAAAGAAAATGGCAGAGACAGAGTTTGATGTCATCATAAGCGACATGCGCATGCCAAAAATGAATGGTGCTCAGTTTTTAGCTAAAGCAAGAGAGACAGCCCCAGACACGCAACGCATACTACTTACTGGTTTTTCTGACTTGGAATCTACTGTGAAAGCAGTAAATGAAGGCGGTATTCATGCATATATCAACAAACCATGGCAGAATGATCAACTAATAAGCATAATAAAGTCAGCAGTAGAGAAATACCGTTTAAAGAAACAAAATATAATTCTTCAAGCCCATGTAGAAAAACAAAACTCGCAATTAAAAGATTTAAATGACTCACTTGAAGAGTTAGTTGAGAAACGAACTAAACAGATTAAACAGGTCTTACAACAGCTAAAAGTTGCCAATACAAATGAAAAAAATGAACACCGCGCAACCTTCGAGCTGCTCTATAATTTCATTAATGCCAATCCATATTTAGATGGCACTAAAGCGCAGAACATTGCCAATACCTGTACGCAAATAGCAAAACAGTTGCAGCTACCGCCAAAAAATATAGAAATGGCGGCAATGGCTGGTTACTTAGCTCAGATAGGGCTGTTAGCAATGGATCCCGCACTTTATGAAAAACCCGTGCATGCGCTTAATGAACAGCAACGCAAAAGTTATTATACGCATCCAAGTACAGCACAATTGATGTTAATGCCTGCGACTCATCTGCATGAAGTGTCTGACGCCATTTATCACCAGTACGAACGCTATAACGGTAATGGCCTACCTAAAGGATTAAAAGGTAATGATATTCCTCTTAGTGCAATGATACTCGCGCTTGCACGTGACTATTGGGATGCATTTGAACAAAGTAATTTAAAAGATGAAGAAAAGCACCAACATGCACTCGAAACAGTAAAAATGTACAGCGGTAACTTTTACCATCCTAAATTAGTGCAAGCTTTGGAGGCTTGCCGAGTTAAATGCATTAAGCAGCAAGCAAAAGTAGGCTCGATGAAAATAATAACGGCCAAAGAGCTAGCCATCAATATGGTACTTAGCCATGCACTGCATAGTCACACGGGTATTATGTTG
This sequence comes from Pseudoalteromonas sp. SG44-8, assembly GCF_014164125.1. Lineage (NCBI taxonomy): Bacteria > Pseudomonadati > Pseudomonadota > Gammaproteobacteria > Alteromonadales > Pseudoalteromonadaceae > Pseudoalteromonas > Pseudoalteromonas sp. SG44-8. The sequence continues at coordinate 65,132 of NZ_JACJEQ010000015.1, forward strand.
CTACCAAAGGGGCATATATTTAGTGCTAAATCCATTGAAAAGTTACAGCAACTAGAAGCTAAAAAACCGACTCCATTTAGGATCATGATCAAATCATTGTAAATCAGTGATCCTATTTACCCTTTCATTCGTTACAATAAGCTATTAATATTAATAGCATATATTCCATAACCGTCTATTTTGCTTTAGGAGCATTGCGTGTCGCGATTTTCAGCCGTTACCGATAACCCTCATGATCAGCGTTTTAATCAAAAAACAGGGATTTTACTGACCAACTTAGGCAGCCCCGATGCCCCAACAGCAAGTGCATTGCGTATTTACTTACGTGAGTTTTTGTCAGACCCTCGTATCGTAGAAATACCGCGTATTGTGTGGATGATCATCCTGCATGGCATCATTTTGCGTATTCGCCCAAAACGCTCAGCTAAACTATATAAAAGTATCTGGACTGAAAATGGCTCGCCACTGACCCATACTACACGCCAGCAAAGCCTTAAATTAAATGCCTTATTAAAACAGCATGGCTATACCAATACCGAAGTGGTTATGGCGATGCGCTACGGTAATCCATCAATCGAAGCGGGCCTTGAAGAGCTCAGAGATAAAGGCTTAACCCGCATTATTGTGTTGCCACTTTACCCACAATATTCAAGCCCAACGACAGGCTCAACATTTGATGCCGTGGCGAATGTATTAAAAAAATGGCGCTGGGTGCCAGAGCTTCACTTTATAAATGGGTATCACAAAAACCCAACCTACCTAGAGTCACTCGCTAACAGCATTAGCGAAGATTTAGAAAAACACGGTATGCCACAAAAAATGGTGTTTTCGTACCACGGTATGCCTAAACAGTTTTTAGATAATGGCGATCCCTATCACTGCCTGTGCCAACAAACCACCCGTTTAGTGGTAGAAAAGCTAGGCCTAGACAAAGACAAAGTGATCACCACTTTCCAAAGCCGTTTTGGTAAAGCTGAGTGGTTAAAACCTTACACAGATGCAACCCTTGAGAGCTTACCAAGCGAAGGGATTAAAGACGTGGCTATTATCAGCCCTGCATTTAGCGCTGATTGCCTTGAGACACTTGAAGAATTAGAAGGTGAAAACCGAGAGATTTTTGAACAAGCTGGCGGTGAAAAATACCGTTATATAGCTGCGCTTAATGATAGAGACGATCATATTAACGCGTTATTTGAGGTGCTTAAACCAAACTTATAAATTAAACTTTAACACTGCCGCGCAGCGCTTTGGTATTACCATGTTTGGTTTTCTTATCCATGCGTCTGCGCTGTGAATTACGTGTTGGCTTAGTAGCACGACGAGCACGTTCAACCTTAGTGGCTGATAAAATAAGCTGTTTTAGTCGCTTTAACGCATCTTCCCTGTTTAGCTCTTGAGTTCGATGACTTTGTGCTTTGAGAACAATCACACCTTCTTTAGTGATTCGACTATCATTGAACGCCAACAACCGCTCTTTATAAAACTCTGGTAACTTTGAGCGATTAATATCAAAGCGAAGGTGGATTGCACTGGCCACTTTATTAACATTTTGACCACCAGCTCCTTGTGAACGAATAGCTGACAGCTCGACTTCCCATTCATCGATTGTTACGGTATTTGAAATAATTAACATGAGGTTCAGCTACATCAGGCAAAAATGTAGTATATCATCTGATGTTAACAGACTAAAACCCTCTTTAATTTATAGCGGTTATCTAATTAATAGTCTTTAATGCAACTAACAATTGAATAAAGGTGCTCAACATGAAAAAAATAATTTTATCTCTTAGTTTGTTAGCAATGAGTTTTTCAAGCCTTGCGGCAGATATCACAGAAAAAGATTTACAAGGTTATATGAAAGCATTACCCGCGGTTGTTGATTGGTCACAAAGTCAAGATTCATTAAAAAGCATGGATTTGGGTAGTATGTTAGGTGGCTCTGAAGGGGGCTCGACTGCAATGGCATTAGGCGCCCTTGGTACAATCAAAGATAATGATTTATACAAAGAGTTTGCAGCCCTTACCAATAAATATGGTTTCACCCCTGAACAACTAATTACTGTGGGTTCTGAAGTCTCAATGGCTTACCTTGAAAACATCAAAGGTAATTTATCGCCAGAAAACAAAGATAAAGTAAATCAGTTAATGGGCGGTTTGCAAAGTATGGGCGGCTCGAAAAATAACAGCGCTAGTTCAATGATGGGCACACTTGGTAACTCAGCTAATGCTGCTAATACAGGTGCGCCGGTTGTTAGCGAAAGTAATTTAAAACTAATTAAAGAATATATGCCGCAACTACAAAAACTGTTTGCCAAAGTGCAATAGGTTTTTATAAAAAAGCGACCTTTGGGTCGCTTTTTTATTGGTTGTAACTCCCCCAGCTGAAACTTATACTGGCTGCAATCATTAGCGACTTTAATTATTGATTTTATGCCATTAAGTACTTTGCCGCCCGCCACAACTGATAACGACCAAAAACAACTGTGTGTATTACTTGCACTGATAATAAGTGGCTCATCGCATGGCTATGAGAACTCTGTTCAACAGCTCACTAAACGTCTTTATAGTCACATTAAAAATGGCTATTCATTTTCTCAAGCTGAAGTCGCTAAATACACTAAACAACTCGAATCTAAAGATTTAATTTGGAAGCTCCCCTACGGACCAAACTTTCGTATATCAGTTAGCGCAGTTGCTTATGTAGCTATTAATGCGATAAAACATCAGCCAGTTTTATTGCATGCTTTCTTAACCGAAGCTACAAAAAGCTATTATTACCACGATAAAGCAGTGCACTTTCTGCACCTGCTATTTAATGATCTTGACCGCGCAAAAAGCGGAAAAAAACCGCTCCCTGGTGATTTATCACTTGAGCTTGATAGCGGCTTTGTTAATTTGCTCGCGCAATCACCATACAGCGAGCAACTGTGGCAATGCCTACCTGAGCAATGGCAACAGCTTTGCTTAGATAACTTTATCCGCGGTCAATTTTTCAATCTCACCAGTGAGCGTGCATGGCCGACTCTGATTGCCAAAGCGCTCCCAACAACAGAGCTGAGAAAACGTATTTATCTGAATGAGAATTTAGCCATATTATTACAAGAAGATAATTTTGCTGAATTGCTAGATGATAAAAGAGACCGTGTTTTAGCCACTTTTTATGAAGCAAATACCAATGCCATCAAGGGTGAGTTTATTGATATTGCTTTGATACAGTATAAAAGCGCTTTAACAGCGTTTAGAAAAAACTTTGGCAAAGGCATCTATCCGACCGAGATCACCGGATTACTTTACACTATATGCCTATTTATCAGTGCAACCGCAGCAGATATTAAACAACTAAATACCTGTCGAAAATGGTATCAAAAAAATCTTGGGGAATTAAGCCACCCAAGCCAAGCGATTGATTATTTGCTGGAAGAGGATTTAGCTAACTATCAAAACCATCGTTTAAGCAACAGCTTAAGTCATCTACTTGGTAACCCGAATGCATTAGCGCCATTATTTTGCTTATTACTGGCAATTATTAAAAACGCCACAGACGAACAGGTAAATCATCTAAGGGGTGATACTGAACTGTTAGAACAGCTCAATAGCGCAATTAATGCGCATCAACACTGGTTAGCTGAGCAATGCCAGCACTTAGTTAATTGGCTTAGCGATGACACACCATTACCCAATACTGGTTTATTACAGCACTTTACCCGCGTCCCACAATGGCAGCGTTGGCTTAATGATATTAGCCAAATTGATACGCCCACTGCGCAGCAACGAATTATATGGCAACTGGATTTAACCCATTTAGATTTACCGCTCATACAAGCCAAAGTACAGCAACTCAATGCCAAAGGCGAATGGACCAAAGGTCGTAAAGTAAACGCCCAAGAACTTGCTTATAACCAGTATCAAGATGCATTAACCAGCGCCGATCATAACTTAGTACAAGTGCTCAACAACCATGCCGGTTTTGGTTATCACGAGATACACGCAACGGCCGCGGTATTACAAGCATTAATAGGGTTTAAAGGGCTTGAAGATCACAATGGACAGCCACTTACGCTGATCAAAGGCGAGTTTGTCATTGAAATTGCACAAGACAGCAATGATTGCTATCGCCTGGTAATGCAACCGAGTATCAGCGATCCGGACTGTGACTTTTTACTTATCCACAGTCACGCAAATTGTTACCAAGTATTCGCCATTGATGACAAACAGCTCAAATTACTGCAATTATTTGAGCAACAACCCAATAATTTAACCGAAGAAAAACTGCCACAACTAAATGCCGCATTACAAGTACTGGCTAACGAGCATCATATTAGCAGCCAGCGTACCGAGTTTGCTCATATCAACAACGTACGCCAAGGCTTGTGTGAATTTGCCGCAGTGATCGCTCTTACCCAATTAGGTATCAACATTAACTTTTATGCCATGCCAAATGGCGTAGATGGCCCTTGGGTTGAGCCCGGCATTGGTGCTTTGACACTCGCACATACTGATGATGATCAAACCGACAGCATTGTTATTAAACGTGATTTAAAAGCAGAGCAAAAAGCGTTTAGAAATTTACTGAAAAATATGGCCGGATTATTTGCTGATCGGCAATCACCGCAACATAATCAAATTCAACAGCAGTTTTATTTACCTGAAGATATTAGCCAAGCAATTGAGTTACTTGAAGCTGCGCAAAAAGCACAGTCTCTGGTATTAAGTTGGGACGAAACGAGCCAAGGCATGAAAGTTGCGAAAAGCCAGCACCTTTCTCTTAACTTAAATGATGATAACGATTGGTTAAGCGTCAGTGGTAAAATCTCACTCCCTAGCGGCCAAATATACGAATTACAAACCCTGCTTAAAGCCCCGCGCCGTGGCAGCATTTTAGAGTTTTCGGAAGGCAATTCATTATTATTGGATCAGCGTTTAACTAACTTATTAAATCGCTTAGAAGGGATGCAAAATATTGATAAGCACAACCCAAGTGATGAACTACGGATTGCCAACGCGCGTGCATTGCCTTTACACCAAAGCATTGCCGACTTAGCTGATGTCACATTTGGTGACAGCTGGAAAACGCGTTTAGCTAAATTTGAGCAAACTATCGACCCTACCTTACCTGCACATTTAGTCCATATTTTACGAGACTATCAAGTAGTCGGGGTTAAATGGCTAATGCAACTGGCCAACTGGGGACTCAATGCTTGTTTAGCCGATGACATGGGGCTAGGTAAAACCTTACAAACCTTAACCGTGTTACAAATGCGCAGTAGTTTAGGTGCCAGTGTAGTGGTTGCGCCAAAATCTGTGTGTCATAACTGGCAAGTTGAAACCGAGCGATTCGCGCCGGCTTTGCATGTAAAAATCATTGAAAACGCCACTGCATGCGCTGATATTCTGGCAACGGCTGGTAAACACGATTTAGTGATCGTCAGTTATGGTTTACTGCCACTAATTGGTGAACAACTGGCGCAATTTTCTTTTGCTAATATTGTCTTTGACGAAGCACAAGCAATTAAAAACCCCTTGAGTTTAAGAGCTAAAGCCGCATTTGCACTCAATGGTCAATTTAAAATTGCCCTGTCTGGCACGCCAATCGCAAACCATTTAGGTGAACTGTGGAGCTTGTTTAACTTTTTAATGCCAGGCTTTTTACATACCCTGCCAGTATTTAAAAAGCGCTTTGGTAACGCCGATAAAAACCAACAACAAGCCGATACCCTGAAAACCCTCATTGCTCCATTTATCCTGCGTCGGACCAAACAAACGGTATTGACCGAGTTACCTGAAAAAACCGAAATAAACTTAACCTTTGCATTAAGTGAAAAAGAGCAAGCACTGTACGAAGCAACTCGTTTAAACGCACTTGAACAAGCAAATCAGGAAGACAGCCAATACATTACTATCTTGGCGTCATTAACTAAATTACGCCGCGCTTGTATTGCCCCGCAGTTGTTACTGGAAAATAGTAAGTTGCCATCGAGTAAACTCGACACTGCAGAAGCGATTATTGAAGAATTACTAGAAAACAACCACCAAGCGCTGATCTTCAGCCAATTTGTCGATGTGTTAAAACTGGTTGAAAAGCGCTTACAAAAACGCGGCATCGATTATTGTTATCTTGACGGCAGCATGAGTACTAACAAACGCAAACAACAAGTTGATAAATTTCAAGCAGGTCATGCACCACTGTTTTTGATCAGCTTAAAAGCAGGCGGCACGGGGCTTAATTTAACGGCAGCTGATTATGTACTGCATCTCGATCCGTGGTGGAATCCCGCGGTTGAACAACAAGCATCAGATCGCGCGCATCGCCTAGGGCAAACACGCCCCGTTACTGTGTACCGACTGATAGCACAAAATACCATTGAAGAAAAAATCCTGCAATTGCACGAACATAAACAAGCACTCGCAGATAAAGTACTCGCCGGCAGTGGTGATGCTGGGCAAATGTCTAAAGATCAACTACTGGCGCTGTTAAGTAACAGCGAAATGTAGCTCAGACCTGTTTATCTTTCGAGATTATTACAGAGGCCCATGTGGTTTTTAGGCAGGTCTATGTAGCGCGGTTATTCTTGGTGTGCCAAAGTAACCGCAAAGGCACTGGCATCTTCTAATGTCGAAAGCATCGCTGGAGTAGGCAAACAGATATCCTGAACAAAATGCAGTACGTGGGGCTGTGGCTCACCAAAAAGAATATCCAGCGCTAAGCGGTCTTTACCGTATAAACCACGGTGGATCATATTTGCCGAGAAAATTAATAAATCCCCTGCTTGCATTTCTATCACATGGCCGGTGGCTAAATCATCGCTGGTGTTGTTGTGATCAATAGCCAACCGAGTTGCCAGCTCATCAGGGGTATCCCAACGTCGATGGGTACCTGGTACTAACTCAATACCTGGCTCATCCTCAAGCGCAACCCGACAATGTATCACTTCAGGACCCGATAGCGCAGCTTGCTGCTCCGCCAAGCTTAAATGGTATTGCATATCACGATGCCAATAATTTTCTTGCTCAGGATTAACCGGATTAAAAAACAACTGGGTATTCATAAAGGCCGCTGATTCAAGTATCGAATCAACTTGAGCCATTAACTTATGGCTGGCAATAAACTTAAATAATACTAAGCGCTGGGCCTCATCTAAATAGGTATTTGCAGTTAAATAGGCACTATTAACCGCCTTGGTTTGATAAAACTGTTGATTATCTGCGATCCATTGCTGATGAAAACAATTGATCACTTCGCGCTCATGCACAAGTTCACGTTCAGTGTAAAAACCTTTTACATGAAAAAAACCATGCTGCTCAAATTGGGTATTGATCATCAAACTAATCATCCTCACATTGCAAAATTGCTTGAATAGTTTGCGCCAACTGTGGCACCACATCACGCTCAAACCAAGGGTTTTTAGTTAGCCAAATATTATTACGCGGACTCGGGTGCGGCAATGGCAAAACATCTGGCCAATACTCACGCCATGATTTTACTAACTCAGTGAGGGGTAAATGTTTTGTGTGTGGTAAATGGTACGCTTGGGCATATTTACCCAGCACTATGGTTAACTTAATATTGGGCAGTGCCGCTAAAAGCTGGGAACGCCATGCAGGTGCGCATTCTTTACGCGGCGCTAAATCGCCTGACTTACCTTTACCTGGATAACAAAAGCCCATCGGCAAAATAGCAACCTTAGTTACATCATAAAAATCGCATGGCTTAAGCCCTAACCACTCGCGCAGCCGCTTACCACTGGCATCATCAAATGGAATGCCACTTTGGTGTACTTTAAGCCCCGGCGCTTGCCCTGCAATTAAAATACGCGCACTGGGATTAAATTGCAGCACCGGACGTGCCCCAAGCGCCAGCTCAGATTCACAGATCACGCATTGACTAACTTGCTTTAACAAGGTGCTAGCCATCATCACTGCTTTGCCCTATTCGCCACAGCACACCACTTGGATCATAAATAACAAAATCAATCATTTGCCACGCTTGCAAGCTTGGCTCAGTAATTTTTATATTATATTTTTGCGCCAACCCCACATCTGTTAATTTATCATGCCATGCTGTCACATCTGCAACTAATAAGTGCATCATAAAATTTTTAGCGTGTTCTGGATTATAAAAATTTTGCAGTAAAAAACTACAGTCTCCGTGGTAAAAGTACGCCATATCTGGGGTTTCCCACGCGATTTGAAAGCCCATATGCTGATAAAACGCACAACTAAGCGCAAAATCTTTTGCTGGTACAAATGCTTTAATTTCTTCGCAACTCAAATCTGTCATTCAATTCATTTCCTTGAGTTAGTAAAATTATGATCTATTTTTGCGTTCAATTATGTTCTGACCACACTGCAAATTCATTGCCACTGGGCTCGGTAAAATGGAATCGGCAGCCCCCTGGAAAATCAAAAATTGGTTTTATAATACTCCCGCCATATTGCTCTACTTTAGCCTGTGTTTGCGCAATATTCTCGCTATAAAATACTAACAAAGCTGCGCCATGTTGCGTTAATGAGCTAAGTGGAGCTTGATAAAAACCGCCATCAAGCCCAGCTGTATCAGCACTAAATGACGTATATTCAGGGCCATAATCAATAAACTGCCAATCAAAAACCGCACTAAAAAATGCCTTAGTGGCGATTAAATCTGCTGCGGCAAATTCAACATAATTAAGTTTTTTGTGTGCTGACATAGTACTCCCTAAAAAATTAATGTAACGGCTTATAGCCTTCCAATCACTAAGCATACAAGCAGTTGAAAAATTTGCGAACTTTTCAATTAAAACAGCAAATGATAAAAGCAGATCATCATTTTACTAAGTAAATATACTGAGTATTATTGCGCTGTCGTCGCGACAAACAACAAAGAAAATACGAATCACTATCTTTTCTGTATCTAGAATATATAATACCCCCTTTATTCGCCCCCATTTGGGACTTTGAGGGATCATCATGCACGCTCAATCTATCAAAAACAGCCAAACACTCTCTATAAGATCTAAATTAAGCCAAGCTTATCAAGCCCATGCTTACCGTTTTGCTGTTATCTCACGCTTTTTTGCCGCCATTGTTGGTGGTTATACCTTTACTGCCGTGTTTACCGCGTTACTGAGTATTATTTTACCGCTGAAAAAATCAGATGCTGTACTGCTTAGTATCAGCCTGACTATTTTAGTGTACAGCTGCGTGTTTATTTGGGTGTTTGCAGTTAAGTCATTACCTAAAATATGGATCACTATTTTACTAACTACTTCAGGGTGTGCTCTGATCTTATCATTACTAAAGGGTTGGCTATGAAAGAGAGTTTTTTCCGCTCCATGACCTGGATGCATACTTGGGTTGGATTATTAGTATGCTGGCTACTCTATTTAATATTTTTTGCCGGCACGGTGAGTTTTTTTCGGGACGAAATAACGCTATGGAATCAACCAGCACTGCACAATGTACAAGCGCCTGAACAGCGTGTAGCGCAACAGCGTAGCCAAATTATCAGTGGTATTAATTACCTACAAAATGCAGGCCCGGAGTCTACGCGTTGGGGAATTTACTTGCCCACAGAGCGAAAACCGCAGCTTAACTATGCTTATGAAAAGCCTCGTCCTGAAGGGAAGCGTTTTGGTGGTTGGCAAGAGCACAATATCAACCCACAAACAGGCGACGAAATAGCACAAACAAGAGACACCAGAGGTGGTAACTTTTTTTATCGACTGCATTTTGACCTACATTACATTGATGTACGCACAGCCCGTTGGATTGTCTGCTTTGCGAGCTTATTTATGTTGGTAGCGCTGATATCTGGGGTGGTGATCCACAAACGTATTTTTAAAGATATGTTTAGCTTTCGTGCCAATAAAGGCAGCCGCAGTTGGTTAGATGGTCATAATGTATCGTCAGTATTGGCGTTACCTTTTCATATTATGATCACCTATACAGGCCTAATCACGCTAATATTTATGTTATTCCCCTATCCAGCAATGACCGCATACGAAGATGGTATTCGTGGTTTATTTAACGATGTGTCACCCACTAATGTGCGCACCAAAACTAGCCCAGATAGCGCCCCATTAATAGCCATCGATACTATTTTAGATCAAGTTTATACTAACTGGCCTGATGCTGACTTAACACAAATATCAATTCGTGATCCAAATAAAGCCTCAGCCACAATTACAGTCCGTGCAGATACCGCTAGCCTAGTTCGCGACCAAACACCCACCTTATTATTTAACGGTGTAGATGGCAGCTTAATAGCTAAAACTGCTGCCCAATTAACCAATACTGAAGTGTTCTATGACTCGCTAACAGCCCTACACACAGGCCGTTTAGCTAACCCATTATTACGCTGGTTATACTTTTTATGCGGCGTAGCTGGCTGTGTAATGATAGCAACTGGCTGTATTATGTGGGCTAAGCGTATTCGCGAACGCATGAAAAAAGACCAACCTGCTACAATTGGCTTAAAGTTGGTAGAAGGGTTAAACCTTGCCACATTAATGGGCTTACCACTTGCAACCTGCGCATTTTTTATTGCCAACCGGTTACTGCCTATGACAACCCCTGAGCGCGCTGATAAAGAAATACTTGCATTCTTTGTGACTTGGCTAGCCGTTGCTTTGTTTGCGCTATTTAAACGCGCAAGGCCGCAGTGGATTTTACTCGCGTGGATAAACGGTATCGCCTGTCTCAGCGTGCCTGTTATTAATGCTCTTACCACCAATGGCAATCTAATAAGCTACTTGCTAAACGGCCAATGGGCGTTGTTTAGTTTTGATTTAATGTGCTTAATATTTGCAGCCTTATTTGTAATTCAGGCCAAAAAAATACCAACTCACACTCCGGCTAAAACACCGCAACAACGGGCGCGCCGTTCAGCAAAAACTAAGTTACAGGAGCAACCATAATGCATGAATTACTGCAATTGAGCCTATGTTTACTGGCATTTAATTGTTTTGCTTTGGCTAAATTTAATCATTACCGTGATGTATTTAAAACCCGCCCTAGCGACAAACTCAGTAAACAGTTTTTGATCGCTGCTTGGATCAGTATTTTACTAAGCTTAGTACTGAGTGTTGTACAACATAACGGCTACGGCGCTTTACTATTTTGTGGTTACATGGCGCTAAGTGTCTTAATATTAATGATTTTTTATAGCTTCAAAGCATCTTGGGTAAAAATAATGACTGCTTTAAATATCACCGTTGTAATGCTCAGTGGGCTGTTTTTAACTGTTTTTTAAGCTTAGTTAGTAAAAATATGATCTGAGCAAAAAAAAGGCAAACTAACTTAGTTTGCCTATATCCAAATGATTTGGTTATAAATAGTAGGGGGATACTCATGTCACAAATAGCTTGATTGAAGCTATTGCCAATCAATCTATGTGGAATATGATATCCCTCTAATGTGTCATATTTATTACCTAGTAATTACTTTTTAATATAAAACATATCAAACCTATTACTGTGTAGCAGTAGACCAATCTAATTGCATGTCCCACACATAACGGTTTTGTTCTTCAAGTGGTGCTTGTGAGTCGTCAACTGTTTGCAGTACATTTTTAGCTTTTAATAGTGTTGCATCGCGGCCAAATAAGTAGCTCTGCTCTTTCATGATCGTAAAGTAGGCTTTATTAAGCTTAGTTGCGCGTTCTTTAGAGGGCGTAATTAACTCATATAAATTTTTTGCCTGCTTCACTCTTTGCTTATTCACAGTGCCATCTTGATTAAACCAACGCATGAGCATTTCTTGATTTTGACGAAATTCATCCCCGCCACCAACACGTTCAAAATAAGTTAAAAACTCCCCTTGCTGCTCACCTTTATTTGGTACATCGGTCATGGCTTTTAAATCAATATAACCCCAGCCATCACGCCCTTGTACTTTTCGCGGAAATGAAAAGCTTTGATCATAAGTTGATCCCACCGTTTTATGACAGCCATTACAAAATGCCAGCTCTTGTTTATGTTGAGGCCTCAGATCACCTTGAGCATCTTCGATATAACCGTTTATAGTCCAACCAAACATATTGTTTATGCCTTTATCGCCTAGATAACGAGTTTGTGGCAGATTTTCAAAGTGCTTTTCTTTCGCTTCTTTATAATACGAGGAGGCCAGCAATTGCTTAGATTTAAAGCGATGCTTTTTCATGTAGCGGACTTCTTTCATGCGTGGTGCATTGTAGACTTGACCATCCTCATCGACACCAATGTAACGTACCGTATGTAAAAACTCAGTATCTTGTGGGTATAACTGATAACTTAACTCTATGCCTTTTGCATCCCCTACATAATTGGGCTGCTTAGTTATATTACTTACCAATGCCGATAACCTGCCATCGTTATTTAGATCCTGACCAATACGCCGCTCTGAAATATCTGGTGTACTTATCTGCGCTAAATCTTTTATCGCCATTTCAACCAGACTTAAGTTAGCGATATAAACATCCTGATTGTAGATGCCGTCACGCTCACGAAATTCTTTTCCAAGGCGGATCATTACATCACCGGTTGAACCGTTGGTTGGCCAAAAAGTACTTGGAAAAGGTTTATAGTTAAAGGCAACCCAATGGGTGCCATCTTTAGCAAAACCTTTTTCATCAAATGCCTGAGCTGGATAAGCTAAATTTTTAACTTCAGCTATTTCTCCTTGCCAATCAGGATTAGCTTTGAGTTTTTTAATAAAGCTGCCGTAATTATCTTGGTTGACCCAACTATTGATTTGATCGTCTGAAATACCCGCAATTAAATGGGTTCTATCAATGAAAAGATTCTTCCAGTGGTTTTTAAGTCCAAGATCTGAAAACTCGTACACACCTTGTAAATGCCCATCATTCATTGTATTTGGGCGATTTTTATCTTGCTTGTCTGTTTGATGGCAGGCATAACAAGGATTATTTTTGCCCTGGGTTTTGGTATAACACTGCGGTGGAATAACCGATTCCGGATTATATTCTTCATCATATTGCATATACGCAAGCGCGGGAATATCATCGCCCTCTTTATAAGGCGCTGAATATAGTGAGGTAGATGATGAGGTTTGTTGAACATACGTAACGTCGCTCATTGGCATCTCATTATCAAAACACCCAGTGAGTAAAACAACGTTCAGTAATATAAAGGGGGTTAAATACTTCATTTTTATGACTCTATTTTTTTCTAAAAAATGGGTAAACACAGGGTTTACCCACCTAAAAACGCTTTATCTAACGCTTAAATTACTTAGACTGTGGATCGTACATCCACAACGTATTGTTTTCTTGGAAGCCATCTTCACCAATAATGATACGACCATCACGCATAACAATCACATTGTCTGGTTGTGAAAGTTGTTCAACATCACAACGCTCAGCGCCAGTCAGGCTTGAACGATATGTACCGCCCATAATCACCGGTTCAATGCGAGTTAAGCTGTAACTTGTATCAATGTGCGCACGGTATACACCACCGCAGTCTTTTACTCGTCTTGATAGTTGAATATCGCCTTCGTCATCAACCATGGTGTTATCGAGATCTGAAATACCGATATACATGTACGCTTTTGTAACAACTTCATTTGCAATAACATCTTGCCCAGTGATCGCTTCGAGTACACGATCATGATTGATGCTAATACCTTCAAGCTTACGCCATTCGGCGGTAGCACCTTTCATTTTAGCCGCTTGGCGAGACTCTAAAAATGCGGCACGGTTATCCATCGGTTTGCCTGCTGTAACAGGGCTACCACCTTCGGCCTCGCTAGGGTATGTCGCTTTACCATCTGCCCATGCTTGTACATCAGCCAGTGACATATAACTTGTTTTACCAGCAACATAATCGCTGGTATTAATACCATCGTATTGTGCAATCCAGGTTTCAATATCAACATTGCTGCCACTGGCAAGCTCAACCCACTGCACATCAAAACCAGTGACAGTTGGCTCGTTTAAGCCGGCATCTTGGGTTAGTTTTGCACCATATAAAGTACCTGCGGATAAATCTTCTGGTTGGTCGGCAATAAATTTAAATAATACCCCACCGGTATCATCTTGTGATGAATATACGGTACGACGATCTGGCATAACTACCGAGTTTTCATGCTCATAACGACCAATGGTGTAATGCTTTACCACTTCTGGCGCATCGGTCATTGGTTTTTGAATTTCCGCGATATAACCATAACGGTAAGGATTTGGGAAATCAGGAGCAACAAGTGCTTCGATACCATCTGTACCTGTATCACTCGGATCATTCCATGATGCATCTGTGGTTGAGTTAACCGTTGAATTAACGATCCACTCTTCTGAAGTTAGCGGGGTGCCCCACGGAGAAACTGACCCAAAACAGTTAGCAGCCGTCCCCTTCACTGCGTCAAAGTTGATCATCATAGCATCGGTCACAGACCAAGCACCTTCTGCACTTTTTGACATTTTTAATCGGCTTACGCCACCAGGGTAAGATTCCCAGTTAGTAAAGAGGTAGCCTTCGTTTTCGCCTGCAGCAATAAAACCATTAAAATCTGGATTATTATTTTCGATGATTTTTTGATTATTATTAATACCGTAGTGCACACCTAAACCACCAGCCAGACCACTGTCACCTAACTCAGCATAAGTATCACCGGTTTGACCAAGAATTTGATATTCACCAAGCGCTGCAATCACAGTTTGGCGTTCAAACTCACTTTCTGGTACTGGCGAATTGATAATATTACGCGGTAAATTATTAAAGTTTACCCCACGTAATACGCCAACAGTGCCTCGATCAATAACTTTACCATTAACTGAATCTTTTGCCGTATTCGTGTCTGACGGATGCTGAACGTTGAAAAACAAGTCACCGCCATCACTTAAAAAAATGCCTGTGACTTCAGCCCCCGCTGGCACAGTCGCTAACCGTGTTAAGCCACTGCCACCATTTTTTCCATCAACACCATTAGCACCATCAACACCATTTGTGCCATCGCTGCCATTCGTGCCGTTAGCTCCATCCGAACCATTCACACCGTTGCTGCCATCTACACCAGCTTCACCGACAGGACCTTGTGAACCGGTCTCGCCCTGTTTTCCGTCGTCTCCGTTACACGCTGTTAATGCTAAAGTGACGGCTCCAGCAATTAAAGATAATGCTACACGCTTCATTACTTACTCCTTGAAATTGGCCTGTTAAAAGTTTCAACCGAGCCTGATTATTGTTAGAAAAATTTCAAGAATAAGTGTGACCAGAAGTTGTTTCAGTTCTCTTACATATAAATGATGTTTTAGGGACGTAACTTTGACTAATGAATTACATCTTCTTAGTTATATTTACTAAAAAGGCGTATGAATTGTTGAAAGCTAAAAAATGGCACCCTTTAGTGCCATCGATTCACTGTAAAGGGGATTTACAGTCATGGTGTACTGTTCTGTTTAACCATAATCAGGTTGTCAGTATCAAAGCCTTTTTGCTGCGCAAGCACTTTAAAGTCAGCTAAGCGTTGCTCACTCACAGTGGGGGTACGCGATAATAGCCACAAATAATCGTTATTGTAGCCAGATACGTACGCATATTGGTAATTTTGTTGGTCTAACTTAAATACAATATAAGAGCTGTAAAAAGGACCAAAAAACGATACTTTTAAATGACCAACATCATTGCTATCAACAAATTTCGCAGTACCTTGAGCCTCACTCCATTTGTTTTCCTCGCTATTAAAACCACGGTTTAGCACAGTTACAGAGCCATCATCGTTAATTGTATAATCCGCTGTTATATTATCTAAACCCCGCTCAAAAGAGTGATCTAATCGGGCTATTTCATACCACTTACCTTGGTACTGTTCGATGGAAAAAGGACTCACTGGTGCAACCTTATCGGGCATGCCAGTACAGCCAAGCAGTAAACTACTGACGAACAGAGTAAGAGTGATAAATAATTGATTTTTCATCGTTGATTCCTTGATAGTTAATTAGGCCACCAACGCAGTAAAGCATAAAAAGTTCACTTAATACTAGTTGTTCTAAAAGCCTTAGGTTAGGATCATTTTTTTACTAACTATTAGAAGTTAACAATGAAGATATGGGTTGATGCTGACGCCTGTCCAGTGGTGATCAAAGAAATTTTGTTTCGTGCCGCAGAGCGTACGAAAACTGAAACAATTTTAGTCGCTAATCATGCAATGCGTATTCCGCCTTCAAAATACATTAGCCGGTTGCAGGTCTCATCAGGGTTTGATGTGGCTGATGACGAAATCGTCAAACGTATTGCAGCCAATGATCTAGTGATCACCGGTGATATTCCGCTAGCATCAGAAGTAATCGATAATGGCGGCCAAGCGCTAAATCCTCGCGGCGAACTGTATACTAGTGAAAATATTCGCTCGTTACTAAATGTGCGCGATTTTATGGATACTATGCGTTCAAGTGGCGTTGAAATGAACGGCGGACCGCCACCGCTTAGCCAAAGTGATCGTCAAAACTTTGCTAATAATCTAGACCGCATTCTAGCTAAAAATAAATGAGTAAGGCTGCAGGTAATATAGGCTTTGGTGACCCAGCTTTTACAGTCGCTGTGTATATAGCGAATGTACCACCGATGCCACAGTACACCAACCTAAGTACAGTGACGTCATGTGTGGATGGACAAATTGCCAGCATCAACCTAGCCTGTGGTAATGGCTGGCGTAAAGTATTTAATGTATATGCTAAAGTGTTATTTGCACTGCCTAGCGAGTATTACCAATTCGCCAAACTCGCCCCGACTTGGCAACACTATCGTGATGAACAACTGCTGCAGCTTAATAGTCAAACTGCCTTACTTTTTAGCCCTCCGGTTTTAAATAACAATAATACCTTGCATATTATTGCCGGACGCACCTATGCTAAAGCGCTACTTCAACAAGGACACTTACAGTGCCAATTACAGTGGTTAGATGAAGAATTTGCTATCGATAAAGTAAACAAGTTGATTGTGTGTCCATACTTTGATTACCGCCAACTTAGCAATATAAAAATAGCGCGACTTAGTCAGCTAGTTGCCCAGTGTTTTGTGGCAGAGTAAGACTTTGTTAACTAACCTTAAGATAATTTGAATATTATGGACAATTTAACTTTATGAGAATCCTCGTCGTTGACGATATGCCTTTGATGCGCCATGTATTAATAAATATGTTAAGAAAACTAAATTATCACGATATTGTTGAAGCGACTGATGGAATACAAGCATTAAGTTTATTACAAAACCAAGGCTATGATTTAGTTATCACCGACTTGCATATGCCAAAAATGGATGGCAAAACTTTACTCAATCGTATTCGTGATGACCAAGAGTTAGCCGAAATCCCGGTGTTAATGATCACCTGCGAAGACAGCTCCACAGCAATCAAAGAAATTATCGCCGCGAAAGTGTCAGGCTTTATTGTAAAACCTTTTAATTTAAATGTGTTAGATAGCCAGTTAAAGAAAGTTATGAAGTTAGAAAGTTAGAAAGTTAGTCAATCTCAACGCTATATTACTTTAAACATTGTTTAAGTGCGTCATCATCTTGCTGAAATCTAGATAATAACCAAGCTTGAAAAGCGATTACCTTTGGCCAATTAAAATGCTCCTTAGGGCCCACTAAATAATATTTATAGTGGCAGTTATATTCAAAATTTGGGTAAACTTCTAACTGCCCGAATTTGATATGGGACTCAATTAAACGTCGCCTCACTAACGCAATACCTTGACCCGCCAACGTCGCTTGGATCACCAAGGCTGCGTTATCGATTTCTAAAAATACCGGCATTGCTGTAGTACTAATGTTTAATTCAGCCGCTAATGTTTGCCAACCACGCTCTGCATCAGGGCAAACATCCATAATTAACTGCTGTTGTAATAATTGCGCCCTTAAAGGTAATTGTGGGGTAAGTAACCCTGGTTTATAAGCCAGTAACAAACTGTCATCAGCGACCAACTCACTGTGTAACTCGGGATATTGCCCTAACCCAAAACGAATGCCTAAATCAACCTGACCAGAGGCAAAATTTGCATGTTGATCGCTAGGATCAATACGTAAATGAATGCCAGGATGGTGACGTTGAAAATCATTAATATGTTGCAATAACCAACCACTGGCAAACGAAGGTAAAACCGATAAATTTAAACTATGTGGATTTGTATCTTGGCTTAACGAATTAATCCCAGATTGAAAATGACTAAACCCTTGCAAGATAGCCGGGAGCAATTGTTCGCCTTGGCGTGTTAGTTCTACAAATCGAGTTTGCCGCTTAAATAACCGACATCCTAAATGAACTTCTAACAACCTGATCTGTTGGCTCACCGCGGCTTGGCTAACAAATAATTGTTCCGCAGCCAACTTAAAGCTACCCAATTCAGCCGCATGCTTGAAATACCAGAGACTTTTTAATGGGGGTAGAGTCATAGCCATTCACAGTTAAGAAAAACTAAAGCATAAGCAATTTTTAATCGTTTGTCAGCTTTTCTACATCAGGTAATACTTATATTACCAACCAAGCAAAATGAAGAGTTAACACAATGAAATATTTAATTATATTAGTTATTACATTAATTAGCTTTAGCAACCAAGCTCAAGCTAACACTACAATAAAACTTGATACCGATGAAGGCTACCCATACAAAAACTTAATCAACAAAGCGCAAAGAGTCGAATTACGTTATGTTGAAAATGATCATCAAGTGACCTGTAAAGTCAGTGTGCAAACCCTGCATAATCAATATATGGGGAAAGAGCAAACCGTTTCAGCTAAGCAATTTAAAAAGCAACCAATGGCGGCATGCTTAACTCGTATAAAAGCCAAGCAGATACTAAATATGTTATAAGCTATGGGAGCTTTATGCCGCTATTCCCAGCAACATAAAGCGCCTATTTTTCAGATTTCAGCTAAGTTATTTATTTCCACGGCTTTCGCTAATGCACTCTCATAAAATGTAAAAACTTGTTTTGTATAAGCTTGTTGATAATGCTCATCAAGTGCTTGTTGCGATACAAACCGCTCAACCAAAAATAAGCATGTTTGATTATCACCCGTGTATAACTCAAAGCGAATACAGCCCGCTTCAGCTAAAGTGGGTGCCACAATCGCTTGTAATTTACGTTTACACTCAGCGAACAACGCTGTCTTTGGGGTAATTTTAGCTACTATATTAATCATAAAATCTCACTACTTTCAAAGAAATGCATTCAATGCATTGAACCGGCAATCATAAAACGTTAGGGTTAAAGCTAAATTTAAATAAGTTGCCCATACTCCGAACAAAAACAACATAAAAAGCCATATCAACTTGATAAATGTAAAATGAATTTTCATAGTTGCGTCTATGCCCTACTACTATATTTTGATAGCAGCCGTTAAAATAGTGACCAAAATGCAAACTAAGATTGAGAAAATAACATGCTAGACGACCTGTATTTATTTACCGAAGTTGCGCGGCGCAAAAGCATGAGCCAAACAGCAACAGAGCTTAATTTAAATTTATCGACCTTATCGCGACGCATCCAAGCATTTGAACAAAAGTTAGGCACGCCACTATTACAGCGCAGTGCAAGAGGAATTATACTCACCAGCGCGGGGCAGCATATTTATGAATCGCTCGCGAACACTGTTTTAACACTTTCGAGTCAGGTTGAGCAGGTAATAAGTAAACAAAATATCAACGAAGAATTTTATCTTCTGTGCCCACAAAACCTGATTGCCGGGCCACTAATGAGCGCAATTAGTGCGTTTCAAACATCGCACGCTCAGCTCAATTTGCATATTTATCCAAATAACTTAAACAGTCAGCTTAGCCAACAGCGCTTTAATTTAGCGATACGAATTGGCGAACAACAAGATTCAAGCTTTTATCAAAAGCGGCTCGGCTCAATTGCCACAGCGGTAATTACTAAAAAACAAACGGCACCGCAAAATCGCCTAATTTTGCCCTACACCGATAAACAACTTTCAGCAGCGCTGCTCAGCGAATTAAAGAGCTGTTTTGAGCATATCACCTATTGCTACGACATAACCATTGCACGCCAGCTAGTGCAATCGGGTGTGGGAGCTGGCTTATTGCCGATGAGCGAAATTGCCAGCTTAAACGCCAAGCAACAGTTTGCTTATGTAGCGCAAAACATACCGCTACCCGCTCGCCCTATTTACGCCATGTGGGCGCATACTCGCACGCCATCAGCCACCGCCAATAAGCTGATCACCAATATTCAGCAAGCAATCGCAGAGCAGCCCTGCTTACAAGGTGAAATTGTACCGCTCGGTAATTAATTTGCGCAGCCAAACTCTGCTATTAAATCGCCACTGTCAGGTTGTTTGCTTTGCTTCACACCACAACCAGGTTTCACTCATCAGACAACTCATATAAGCCGCACACAAGTTTATTAACTAATTCGCTTTTGCGTGATCGCTACTGTAGTATCATAAATGAAGAATTTATAACCAATACAGATTTTTTACCATGTTCATAAATGCTAAATTACACAATGCGAACAGCTAAACGATTACGTAATATATGCAACGCCAGTCTGTTACTACTGTTGTGTGTAAGTAACGCCACTAAAGCAGTACCGACAGCGCAAAGTATTGACTCAACGACAATTCAACTTAGCGCAGGTGAATGGCCACCTTTTCTCAGTGAATCGCTGCCCTACCAAGGTGTAGTAGCGCATTTAATTCGCGATATATTTGCTGAAGCAGGCATTACCGTTAACTTTACATTTTTACCTTGGCCACGTGCATATCACGATACCGAAAATAACAAATATGCCGCTACTGCGGTATGGATGTTCAGTGACGAAAGAGCAACGGCTTACTTATATAGCGAACCGGTACTCAGTGAACGATTTGTGTTTTTTTATCAAAAGCAGCGCCATTTTGATTGGCAAAATATTGCAGATTTAAAAGGCCTATTGCTCGGTGGTGGGCTTGGCTATAGTTATGGCCCAGAGTTTGATAAAGCCCTTGCCGAAGGCTCTTTTGAAATGTCGCGGGTAGGTAATACCGAGCAAAACTTCCGCCGTTTAGCACTAGGGCGTATCGACGCCTTTGCTGAAGAGCAAAGTGTTGGCTACTTTACCCTCAAACACCAACTACCCGATCTTGTTAATGTTATTAGCCACCACCCCAAACCCCTGTTAATTAATAAAAGCTTCTTACTATTTCCAAAAAATAGCAGCGAAAGTGAAAAACTGCTCAACACCTTTAATCAGTACTTATTACAGTTTAAGCAAAACGGCCGTTACCAAGCTTACTTTAAAGGTTTAGAGCAAGGTGATTATCAGCCCCAAGCCAAGCTACAGCAACGAGTTAACCCGTAGATCATGCTTTACGTGACAATAAGCCTAACCAAACCCGGCGTTTACTTAGAGCAACCTTTTGCACTTTAATCAGATGCTGGCGTTGAAATTATTATTCGCCTCATTAGATGAGTTAGAAAGAGTTAAGTTGGCGGGCTAACAGAGAGAAGCTGTAAAATGCACTACCGCTGAGATTTAAATAATCGACCTTCGTAGCAGCGATTTTATATCGCGACTTGTTTTGCACTTAATCTTTAAACCAGCGGTAAGCGCCAAAAACTCCCATAAAGGCAAGACAACCAACAGCCACTAATTGCCAAACTTTGTAGTTATAGCCTTCTTTTTCCAGAGCAACTGTATTCAAACGGGTATCAGCTTTTGACACTGGGGTTAGCGTCATCGAATGTGTAATTGTGGGTATTGCAGTAGTGTTTTGTTGAGATAAAACAACCGTTGGCTGTTTAACATTCGCGCTTGCTTTGTTTGGTGCTTGCCACTGGGCTTCAAATTTTGCACGCTGCTCAGCTCGATTTTCACTGCACCAAACAAAGTCAGTTTGTTGCATTTCTTTAGCACGGCAGCGCTCAGGGTATTGGTAAAAGCTACTCCACGCGAGTCGTTTGCTATCACTGTCGTATGTTTTACTATAGACCGTTGAATCATGAACTTTTTTATTTAATAAATCATTAGCAGATGAGCGAGTATAAGTTCGTGAACCTGAACTGTAGCTCCTCCCATTAGTTGGGCTTATGCAGTGACGACCCAATATTTCAAACAACTCAGTTGAGCGCCTGCGTAAACGCTCACCTTCAGCTGCCTTATACCCTGCCCTCATTCTATCCTGAACTTTTTCTCGCTCGGCTTTAATAGCATCACACCGTGATTGCGAATACTGCTCTGCGGCCAATGTGCTATTGCTTGAAATCACGCAGATAGCCAATAAAATCCTTTTAATCATAATAAATCACTGTCGTTAAATTAGGGATAGCGTAGCAGTTTTCATCCTAGCAGCAAGCTTTTCAGTTTAAAATATCAGCCTCTCGCTTTATTCGCCTCATTAGATGAGTTTTCAAGTTGCAACGGCCTCGTAACAGTGATTTTATATCGCGTCTAAACTCATAGAGTATAGCTCTCAACCTCCGCAATTATTCTTGTTGCTTGAGCCTTGTTCAGACTAAGGCATTTGGCTTGCGACAGTAAATTATCGATACCAGCATATCGGCCATCATCACCTCGGCCTGTTTGTGTATTTAACTTAAAAAAATTACAAATAATGGGGTTGTAAACCGTCAATAAACACTTAAGCTTCAGAAGTCATCGTTAATCACCTGAGTTTTATTGCTTTTACGCTGTCTTGCATTATAACCCCCCCACATCTGCGGCTAGCTCGTTAATTTCATCCAGCAACGAGCCTTGCAATTGAAGAATAACGAGAGCTTCAAACAATATATCGCTTTTTACTACCTCACCTTGTTCAAGCTTTTGTACCGTGTAGTGAGATACACCAACCATCTTAGCGAACGTGCTTTGGGTATAAAGTAAAGTACGATGCCGGCGCGATTTGATATAGCATTCCTCTAAAGCGCAGCGCCTCTTAATCTCTGTGGTGAATACATCACTTACAATCAATTTGCACAAAGAGAAGACAATGAGGGTAAATAAGAATACAACGCAACGGGCTTTGAGCTGCGGGCTGCGTGCAGCGTGCTGGTGTAAACCCTAGCTCCTAGTCACTTCCCTGTAAGAACCCGCTTTAGTTGTGATTGTTTTAAAACCACTTTTACCACCGAGCTCACCGAGGCTGCGCTACACAGAGAAGATAAAAAGTGCTACGAGCTACGAGCAAATCCTAGCACCTAGCTCCTTTTACTACCTCACTTCACTACACCGAAGAAACTTAAATAAACGCTTTCATACTTGGTAACAGCTCAACCTGCTCACTCAGTTCGCCAGCGGCTTTATTGATAATGTTAATACATAAGCCGATGTGTTCTAGTTCACTATTAGACAAATTATTTGCAATAGCAGTCGCTTTAGCCATTGTTATTGCAGCTAATACTGACTGAATTGTTTGACTCATCAGTAGCTGCATACGCGCAAGAGAAATATCAAACTCATCAGTAAAATCAGCTAACATATAAGCCGTTATTTCATTACTAAAATTACCCGCGCCTTGTGAATTATAGTCACCTAGCGACATTGCATAATGCCTTGAAATAGCTAGCTTTGAACCACCTTTTGCACAATCAATCCCCGCCTGTTCAATAATCGCTTTTATGTTTACCAAATCGTAAAACGGTGTGAGCTCTAAACCATTTTTACCAACAAAAAAACTAATGTTTTTGCCGTGAGCATCATAATTACGCACTAGAATATTAAATGTCATCCAGCGAATAAGTTGCGCCTGATACGCTTGCAGATTCACTGTTTCAATATTAAAGAGCTTAGGAAAAGAAACCCCATCTCGAATATAAATACCGTCGCCTTCATCACCGTGCTGACGCTCATATTTATAAGAAGGGGGTAAATTAGTCGCTTGGCACCCATCAATAACATGACGACGTAACACTCGGTTTTGCTCTTTGACAACACGCCTATCAAAACGATCGATAACAAAGGCTCGCATTTCACCATAGCTACGCAATTCAACGTCAGGCACATCTAGCCCTGCGCCTCTTGCCAGCAGCATAGTAAATAACTCATTTACGGCAATAAAAGGCGCAGCCCCCGTTTCAAACTTAAATATTTTATTAGAACATAATTCGCCTTCACCAAACCCCAGCCTGCCGTCGATTTCGAGTAAATTAAGCTTATCTTGAACCCCAGCGACAGAGAGCCTCGTTCGCCCGTCCCATAATGTAATAGGCTCGCCCGCTTGCTTAAAACGGTTCAGCTTTTGACTTAACTCACCTTTAGTTACTTCACGAAAGGAGGTTTGCTTTACTGCACAATTACTTGCTCTAAACGATAAAGCACCTGATGTCTCCTCGCCAATCACTTTAATTAAGCCGAAGGTGTTATTTTTTGAAATAGT
This sequence comes from Pseudoalteromonas sp. SG44-8, assembly GCF_014164125.1. NCBI lineage: Bacteria > Pseudomonadati > Pseudomonadota > Gammaproteobacteria > Alteromonadales > Pseudoalteromonadaceae > Pseudoalteromonas > Pseudoalteromonas sp. SG44-8. The sequence continues at coordinate 89,417 of NZ_JACJEQ010000015.1, forward strand.
CGTACTGCTAATTATTTCCTCAAGGCCTTTCCCCTCAGGCAATAAGTTTTGCAAATAATTACGTACTGCACGAGAGTCAAAATCGCCATTGAGTGGCAAATGTGGTGAAACTGCAAAACCCTCGTTGATCCATTTAGCCTCATAAGTAAATGAAATCTCATTTTCAGAGCCTATTGCCAGCGTTATCTCAGCCACCTTTTGCGATTGACCGATAAACACATCTAAACGATTGGTGTTAGTACCACTGTTCATCGCTCACCTCATCATTGCTATGAGCTATATCATCACTGACAAGGCTGAACGACAACCCTAAATACTCCATAACTTTTAGTACATTATGCAGTTGCACAGTTACATCACCTTTTTCTATTTTTATTAGCGTAGGCTTAGAAATAGCAAGCGCTTGTGATACATCCACTAATGTCAGCTTCATACCAGTTCGCTTTGCAGTAATGGCTTTAGCCAGCTGCATGGGTGAAAATGGCTTAGAAAGCTCAGGCATTTCAGTACGCTTAACAACTCTTCCGAGTGTTTTTTTGACGGAGGAATCGCTCATTTATGGTCAACTATAGTTTACTTATACAACCAATTCTAGAATACCTTAAGAAAAAGTCAACGATACTTTACTTTTAGACTAAATAATTAATCAACAAGACCATAAGTAAAATGTATTTAACTTATGATGACTTGTAATTAAATTAAAACCCATAAGTAAATTTTAATTGACTAGTTTATAGAGTAAAACTGGCAAGTTGAAAAAACGGGCTACGGATTAATCCTAGCTCCTAGTCACTTCCCTAAAACCTAGCGCCTTTGCCTTAATCTATGATTGTTTTAAAATCAATTTTACCACCGAGCTCACCGAGGCGCTTCGCTGCACGGAGAAGATAAAAAGTGCTTCGAGCTACGAGCAAATCCTAGCACCTAGCTCCTTTTACTGTCGTAGGAACGCGCTTTAGCTGTGATTGTTTTAAAACCAATTTTACCACCGAGCTCACCGAGGCTGCGCTACACAGAGAAGATAAAAAGTGCTTCGAGCTACGAGCTACGAGCAAATCCTAGCACCTAGCTCCTTTTACTACCGTAGGCGTTAAGCTTGCTGACGCGGTCTTTATATTCTTTCTCTAAAGCGCAGCGCCTCTTAATCTCTGTGGTGAATACATCACTTACAATCAATTTGCACAAAGAGAAGACAATGAGGGTAAATAAGAATACAACGCAACGGGCTGCGTGCAGCGTGCTGGTGCAAACCCTAGTCCCTAGTCACGTCCCTAGCACCTAGCTCCTTTTAGCACTGTAGGCGTTAAACTTGCTAACGCGAAAAGCGGAGCTTTTGAATTAAATTGTAGGCGTGAGTTTATCTCGCGTTCTGGTTTTTAATTGCAAATTTGATGGTTAATGTCGCGTTGGCGACGATATTTAAAGCTTTATATTATTTAGTACTTGGTCGCAATATAACTTAAATACATCAAATGCATGCTCCCAATTAAGGCTATGATTACCATAAACCATTGGCACGACATATTTATTAAAACGCGCTTCATAAATTGAATTCGCTTGTAATACACCTAAAGCAAACCTAAGTTCAGTAATCGGATTTTCCATAAATTCTGCATGCTGATTACCATAACGAGTAATATCTTCCGCGATGACTTTTTGCACTAAAGGTACTACATCTTGAACATTCGCCAATCCAGCGTGTTGAATATAATATGTATCATAAATATGGCGAATTAGCGCAGGATCATCGTCTCTTTTATTATCACGTGCAAAGCTCGCTGTTCGCCTAAGCATAGACACTAACTTTTCAGCTTGTGTACTCTTAATACTAGAAAAATCCATCAGCGGCACTTCTGGTGCCTGTTGAGTTACCTCGTTCACTAAAGAAGATATATTGCGGCTTTGTACATTATCAAAAAGTAACGTTTCAATAAGCTCTAATTTAATAAATGGTCGTAAGCATGGGGCTTTTGAATGGGCTTGAGGATAGCGAATATCAATTTGTTGATATCGATATTCATCAAAAACAGTTGGAGTATTTTCTACAGAAAAATAATCATATGAATTAATTGCATCAATTAACTGTAAATGGAGCGCTTTTCTTGCCTTTCTTCTTTTAGTTTTAGAGGTGTTAGCAGCTAAATCTTTAGGAATGATTTTTATATCAACATCTTCAGACATCCTATGAGTTTTAATGCCTGACTTTGTTAATGCCGTACCACCTGAAAAAACTAAAAAATGCGTATCAAAAGATAACTCTGAAAGTAGCTTTAGCAATACAACTACGTAATAATCTTTTTAAACAATGGCAGGGTTACCCATACCAAGAGCATCTGCTACATCTAAAAATAAATCGCTATCAACTTGCATTGATAGCGCTATTATCTACAACAATCTTGCGCTTAAATCGACTATTGGTCATTATTTTAAATGAAGCGGGAACTTGTAAACTTTCACCATTAAGACTGCGTTGTGAAAATTCATCAAATTGATACTCAACGCCCAGTTTTTCAATAGCCTCTAAAATGACTCCATCTGCTCCCGCAGGTGATGCTGGCATTAACTTGCCAGTAATGCGATTTTCTCGCGCTTTGGTATAAAGCCCATACCCAATACGCAACAACTGGCCACTATCAACTAGCTTTTTTAAAACACGGCCAACTTGGTCGTAACCTGCAATATCAGCAAAATCAGCGCGCTCAAAAACATAACGCCTAGAGCGATTTATTCTTGTCGTTACTTTACTTGCTATTGTCATATTAATTACTCTCGTTGCTTAGACAAAATATAGCAAACAGACGACATTTAAACAATGCAAACATACGACACTTAGTTGATGTAATCACATCATCTTAATGGTATCTATCACCAGTAGGAACACGCTTTAACTGTGATTGTTTTAAATTATTAGCTTCGGGCTACGAGCTACGAGCTACGAGCAAATCCTAGCATCTAGCTCCTTTTACTGTCGTAGGAACTGGCTTTAGCCGTGATTATCTTAAAACCACTTTTACCACCGAGCTCACCGAGGCGCGGCGCTACACAGAGAAGATAAAAAGTGCTTCGAGCGACGGGCTTCGAGCTACGAGCTACGAGCTACGAGCAAATCCTAGCACCTAGCTCTTTTACTACCGTAGGCGTTAAGCTTGCTAACGCGAAAACGCAGCTTTTAGGGGGATACCTCTTCAGGGCTAACCTAACCAAGTTTCAAAAATCCGTAAAAAAGCAGGCTAAACTTGATACCTGCTTTTTAACAACTTACATTTAAACTAAGAATCCCCTCAAGCTTTGAGTTTAAAGTCTTTTACAACATCATAAAAATCTTTAATCACATGATAGAGTGAATCATCTCCCGCGTCTAAATCTAAAGTTTCGATATTTTCCAGCAAAATTTCGTGCTTAAAACGCCAATTAGATTGTCTTTTCATTTTATATGCATCAGCAACCTTTTCAGCAAAATGATGAAACTCTTCTGGCGAATAGCGGCTAGCATTAATCGATACTGTATAGATATCTTGATTTTCTTCATTTATCTCACGTTCGATTTCAAGGTAATAAGGCCAATAATCCCCCTCCTTAGGAGTATGCTTAGTTAGCATTAATATCATCTTGCTATCATCAATATCAGCACCCAGTTTAGGGAATAGTTTCCTTACAGCTTCATTAAAGAGATTAAACTCATTTAAGCCATGCAACTCATTAAATACCTTATGATTATGCTGTATTAACTCAGCAAGCTTTAGCTGCCAATCGTCATAAGCATGCGCGTTTGGTAATACATACCCAAAATATTCTAGAGGAGTTAGCTCAATGAGGGAGTATGATTTTTTATTATAGGTAAGTTTCTGATTTTCTAGGAGGCGAAGTGTTTCGAAATGGTTAGCTGATACCGTATTTAATAACTTATTATAGTTTTTAAAGTAGAGAGTTCTTTTCTCATCCCACTCACCAAAAATGAAGTCATGAATATCTCTTAATTGATGCTCTTGTTTTTGGGTTAATAAATTACGTCCAAATAAATCAAGTAATGCATCTGACAGCCAAGTATCATCTACTTTCACAAATCGATTATCATACTCGTCACCATGGTTTTTAAAGTGACTATCCGATAACACATATACTTTATTCCAATCAGCATAATTAGTTTCTATCCAACTAGCGTATTTTTTTAATTGTTGGTTTTGTAATTTACTACCGTCTTTTCTCTCAATAACAATAACTAACTTTTGACTTGGATCTAAAACAAGCAAGTCAATCCGTCCAGCGCCATCATTAATAGGGAATTCGCGAATAACTTTAGCTTGAGAGGTTGAATGAGAAAGTAGCTCAAATGTACTTAAAAAATTTCCTAACTGCTCATCATCAGCAACATTAAAGACATAGTGGAGTAGTGCTTTTAAAAAGTATTCGCCTTGTTGATGGCCTCCATTGGGATCTAAAAGCCATGCCAAAATATCAGACTTTTTATTTTCATCAAGCTTTATCAACTCAAGTACTGAAGTTTCTTCACTTCGACTAGACCGAGCTTTAAAATCCTTATCCAATAATAGTTTAAATGTTTTTTCCAATAAATTTACACTCACTTCTCACCTCTTATTTTACTTATAAATTATCAAGCGACGTTATTTTTTAAAGTGCAATATAACAGCGACAGTCCAGAAGAATTTATAGTAACGAGTAAGCGAAGTCTTCCCTGTAACTGCTTCTTATATATGACTTAATAAAAACCATCCTTAAGTACCACATACTTAATCATTATGGGAGGCCAGTCAAGGTAAATTCATATTTTTATATATAAACCAGAACCTTAGCGTTAACACTAGTTATTAACAGCACTGAAAGTACTACACGCTTTTATTTGCAACACATTAATTACAAACTAAATAACACGATCAACATTATCTTTAGCTAAACCCCTTTAACGTGATGCTAAATACTGTTTTGAAAAGCTCAAATAGTCATTGAAATTAAGTTCGGCGAAAAAATCATTATCTCCTGCTTACTGATCAATTTATTGCAATAAAAATGGTGACTTTTTAGCTAAGTTTCAATTGTTGCCCCATAAAGTATGGGAGTGAACATTTAAATTACGGATGAGAGTTTACCTCGCGGTCTGGTTTTTAATTGCAAATTTGAGTTATGTCGCGTTGGCGACTGCAACCAAAGAGCATTTTCTACCAAATGAAAGCGCCGACCGCCCCTTGGAACCCCACGGCGCCCCGAGGATCAAACAGCTTCCTCAATTTAAATTAATGATATGAACGTAAATGCTGTGTATTCGCCGTCCATGGCGAAGTCACAGCTTAACGCGCATCCATGCGCTGTTATTACTCATCATTAATTCAATTTCAGGTGTGATCACGGGGAAATTGTCTTAGCAGCAGTATTTAATTTTGCCGTAGGCGTTAAGCTTGCTGACGCGAAAAGCGAAGTTTTTGAATTGTAGCGGGAGTGTATCTCGCGCTTTGGGTTTTAATTGCAAATTTTTAGTTATGTCGCGTTGGCGACGGCAACCAAAGAGCATTCTCTACAAAATGAAACCGCCGACTTCTCTTTGGAATCTCTCGGCGCCCCGAGGGATCACACTGCTTCCTCAATTTAAATTAATGATATGAACGTAACCAGCGTAGATAGGCACAACTTTCACATCCATGTACGCTCCCCAGTTCGGGTATCCATACCCTCTCGTTCAAAACTGCGTTTTTCACCCATGGCCAAGCAACGCTTTTGAACAGCATCCATGCTGTAAATTACTCATCATTAATTCAATTTCGGGTGTGATCACGGGGGGATTGTCTTGGCAGCGGTCTTTAAATTTTAATGTAGGCGTTAAGCTTGCTGATGCGAAAAGCGCAGCTTTTAAAAATAAAGATATACTTGCTCGACACTTTTGCACTTATTGGTGTTCAATTTTTCACTATTACCTGCTTGCGAGCAGTAAAAAGTAACTTGAGAGCCCACTTCATACTGATCACTCCCGCCTGATAACTTACTTACACTAAAATGAAAATCGCCATAGTCTGAGGTGATAAAACCAAACCCTCGATTTTTATCAAACATACGGATCTCACCAGACATATCGCCTTTTGCATTAGAGTTATGATCTTTAGCTAGTTTGATAAAGCAGCGATCGTGGCTTTCTTCTGCAATTTCAAAAAGATTTGGCTTCTCTTTGATAAGCGCCTTTAAGCTAGTAACACGATAATTTCTAAAATCAAAAGATGAATCGAGCATTTTAAGAGCACTACCTAAGTCACCTAAATAAACAGGTTCATTCTTTTGTACACAACGTTTATAAGCCGCGATCAATAGTGTATTTAAGTCTTTAAATACATCAGAGTCACCTCTGTCAGTTAAGTTTTTTGTAATTACAAAATTATGGCACGCCTTAATAAACCGCTCTGGCGTGCTTTCATTACCTATAGCCATTACGTGTAATCCTTTCTCTCTTATCCGCTGTGCTAAGCTGTAAAAACCACCATCACTTGATACAATACAGACCCCAGTAATGCGTTGGTTATTATTTATAAGCTCAATTGCATCCATCACCAGTGCATGATCAGCAGCATCTTTACCATAATGAAATTGTTGTTTGGGACTGGAGGCTGTTTTATGTAAAATATTCTGCCAATTACCATGTTGCACAGATGTCCAATCTGCATAGACCCATTTAATTGCCACAGTGCCATATTTCTCAACTTCGTCGAGCACCGCTGAATATGTGTTATAAGACGCATTTTCACCATCAACTAAAACAGCAAATGTTAAACTCATTTTTTAATCCTTAAATAAATGCAAAGAGCTGCTCGTAAACAGCTCTTTCTATTAATTAATTAATTACTTACACGCACCAGGCACACGGCATGCGCAAGACGAGGGAACATGACACGCATGATCGTCCCCACAACGAGCAATTTTCACTGCCTCATTTGAATAAAGCTCAGCAGTAGGAAAAGCACCAAAGTGCTCCTCATAAACTGCTACCGTTTCGTCAAATGAGCTTTGTAATTTGGATTGGTCTTTATCACCATAAATTCCAAAATAAGGATAATGGTGTAAGTAAAAACCAAATAGAAACTCACAGTCATTCATATAACTTTGCGTATCTAAAATATGCTCATGCCAAAATTTATCTACTAATTTGCTTGGAACGAGTGATAGCTTGGGGTACCATTTTTTAAGGGATAAAAACTTACGATATTCAAGCTCTGCGAAGTCACACAGTTCATCATTCCATGTTGCTTCAGCAGATTGCGTCAATTTCCATTTCAGTTTTTCAAAATTCAACGCTGTTACATGAGCATGTAACTGTTCGTGCATATTTTTACTTAACTGAGAAATAGGTGACTGTTCAATTTCAACTAATTGCTCCATTATTTTTTATCTCCATTTTTATTTAATTGCTTACCACGATTCCCATGTACTTTAGCGTATTGCTGATTCACACCATCTGTACCTTTATTCGCATTTTTTTGGTTTGCTTCATTATCAGCAGGGCTTATTTTTTTAGCCATTACGGCCTCCTAAATTTAATTATTTTGTGAACAACATTATTCACCTTCGTTTTAAATAGGATTCAAGATTTTTGCGAGCAAGAAATGCTTTAGGCTCAAAGCCGCCATTTGTAAATACGAAAATCAAACGGTAATTACCTAACTTAAAACGTATAAGTTTAGGGTCAATAGTGAGTTTTCGGCCGCCAATATCTCTATAGTTACGACTTTGTAAAAGATGGCTATATATATCTTTAGCCTCTGCTACGTAACGAGCAGATTGACATTTTGGGAGGGTTTTAAGTAAACGATTCATTGATTTCATTATTAAACTCTAGTTGGTTAACTGAGTTCAATAGTGAACTTGTGCGGAGCACTACAAACACTTAATTTAAAATATTTTGTAAATACTCCCATGCATCTTTATTTTCATCTATTTGGGAATCGATGCTAGCACTTAATTCTTTAACTAATGGAAGCTGAAGTAGCCGTTTATCTGTTACATTTTGAAGGATATTCTTAGCCTCCATGCACTCTTTAGACTTAAGTTTTTTATCCGCCTTAATATAAGTTTTTATAAAGCTATGCCAATTAACATCCCTATCATAAAGAACACCAAGGGGAGATAAATCGGTATTACCAGCTTTGAGGTATTGAAAAGGAGAAGGGAGCTGTTCAGTGAATAAGTTAAAGTTATCATCAATCAATTTATTTTTAATGTTATCGAATGAAGATTGAGAAACACCAAAAAATAGCATTTCTGCGCTGAGCTCTTTTTTAGCGAATAGATCTAGCAGTTCAAATTCACGCTTATTATTCGATGATTTAGGAGTATAGTATTCTTGAAATACCTTTTTAGTGCCCGCAGTACCAATTAACGCATACAGGCACAAAGCATTATATATAGCGGGCTTTCTGCCTCTAATCACTTTGTGCTCAGCCCGGTTATTAGACTCTCTTTTTTCGACTGTTATAACTGCTTTGCGAAACGCTAATGCCTGCGATTTAGAGGTATGGCTATCAACACTATGAACATGCCCCTTGGTAAAAATATTATTTAACGTATCATGCAGCTCTTTGGGAAAGCTATCTGCTTCATTTTGCTTTATAAAAAACCTGGCAATTTGATTAATTGATTCAACTTCTGTATCAAGCAACACTGACATGCTAGTACACTCTATCGCACAATATGTCTCTTAGTTCAGAGCGTTTATAATATTCATCTTTTGCGCTTGCAACGAGTTCATCTACAGCCGCCATGCCTTTTTTACAACTATAATAACGCTTTGTACTTCGGTAGCGGCTATTTACTAAAACAAGTTCTCTATCGTAGCGGTTATAAACAGCATTAATAGCGCCGAAACAAACGCCCATTTTAATTGCTTCAACTTTAGATAAACTAAATATACCTAATAAACTATTTTTATCTTCAACAACCTCTGAGCATGCAGCTGCAATATTGTAGATTTTTTTGGCTTTGACTAAAGCCTCACCAGCACATTCTCCAAGCTCTATAAATTGTTTTTTATTAAACAGTACAAAGCTATTCAGCTCTATTTCTGAGTATTCTTCACAGCTATATGGCAAATGACTTCTAGCAAAACTAGATTCTGAAAATAAAATAAGTATGAAAACTAAAATAGTAGAAAACTTCATTACTTAAGCCCCTTTCTACAGAACCTAAAAGCATACCAAATAATACCGGCAGATATAAAAAAATCAAAGATTAAAAATATTTCATAACTAGCATCATCTTCAAACAATTGTGCAGCACTAAATAAATCAAGCCCGTATTGTGCACCAATATAAGCCATACTCGAAGTTATAAAAAGTAAATAATAAATATTTAAGATAACCACTTTAAGTAACGAATTAGATGCCATAGCAAACCAATAGCGCTTAATAGAATATGCCTTTAAATTAACCCTTAACGAATTTAAATTGAATAAAATTAAGCCAACGAATAAAGTTCTAGAAAATCGTTCAAATGGTGTTATCGTGTTGTAACTACCTACGCCATTAATAAGCTCTTTATCAAAAGGTAGATAATAAATATAAATAAAAAGAAATGAACAGACTAAAAAAATCACTATATGTAATAAGTGTTTAAAAACACCAATAGATTGCCCTCTAAAGGTATACAAATCTTTTGGATTTGCCAACTTCCAGCTTCGACGTTTTTTATTTAAAAATAACGATTCATCTTTAGTGAGTGAAACAAATAGGTGTTTATTTGCATCGGTATGTGCAGAGTTACTTGTCTGATCGTTAGTTGAAGAAGGAGTTGCAGTATATTCTGTATTTGTAGTGGCTGATTGCATCTACTTTCCTTGTAAATATTTTTTATCAATTATGCCAATATATACCGAAAACACAATAAGTTATAAAAAATAAAAACTCAGCTAAAATACTTACACTTTTCAATATATAGGCTGTCGCTAAACTTGATCTACCATATTAAATATATTTATTATGTCGCGTTGGCAACGGCAACCAAGGGGCAATTGATCTTCAAATAAACTCTGTTGCAAATAATTTATCCTTGAAGCTAGGTTACGCATCAATTGAGTCTTTTCGGGCACAAATGACGGGGGAGTTTTCTTAACAGCATCGTTTAGGTTGACCGTAGGGGTTAAGCTTGCTGACGCGAAAAGCGCAGCTTTTAAATTTTAGGCGGGAGTTTACCTCGCGCTTTGGTTTTTAATTGCAAGTTTTGTAAATTCCTCATTCGAGGTATTTGCCAGATTGCTGGCGGCAACCAAGGGGCGCATAGCGCCGTACGCCCCTTGGAACCCCACGGCGCCCAGAGGGTCACACTATTTCCTCAATTTAAACTAATGATATGAACGTAAACGCGATGAAACACGTCCTTATGTAAGCATCGTTTAACGTGCATCCATGCGCTGCTATTACTCATCATTAATTTAATTTCAGGTGTGATCACGGGGGAATTGTCTTAGCGACGGCGTTTAAGTTTATCGTAGGCGTTAAGCTTGCTGACGCGAAAAGCGCAGCTTTTAAATTGTAGGCGGGAGTTAACCTCGCGCTTTGGTTTTTAATTGCAAATTTTTAGTTATGTCGCGTTGGCGACGGCAACCAAGGGGCGCATAGCGCCGTACGCCCCTTGGAATCCCACGGCGCCCCGAGGATCACACTATTTCCTCAATTTAAATTAATGATATGAACGTAAATGCTGTGTATTCGCCGTCCATGGCGAAGTCACAGCTTAACGCGCATCCATGCGCTGTTATTACTCATCATTAATTTAATTTCGGGTGTGATCACGGGGAAATTGTCTTAGCAGCAGTATTTAATTTTGCCGTAGGCGTTAAGCTTGCTGACGCGAAAAGCGAAGTTTTTGAATTGTAGCGGGAGTGTATCTCGCGCTTTGGTATTTAATTTCAAATTTGAGTTATGTCGCGTTGGCGACGGCAACCAAGGGGCGCATAACGCCGTACGCCCCTTGGAACCCCACGGCGCCCCGAGGATCATACTATTTCCTCAATTTAAATTAATGATATGAACGTAAATGCTGTGTATTCGCCGTCCATGGCGAAGTCACAGCTTAACGCGCATCCATGCGCTGTTATTACTCATCATTAATTTAATTTCGGGTG
>NZ_JACJEQ010000015.1:100626-107188 GCF_014164125.1 Pseudoalteromonas sp. SG44-8
TTTAAATTAATGATATGAACGTAAATGCTGTGTATTCGCCGTCCATGGCGAAGTCACAGCTTAACGCGCATCCATGCGCTGTTATTACTCATCATTAATTTAATTTCGGGTGTGATCACGGGGAACTGTCTTAGCAGCGGCATGTTAATCTACCCCCTACTAAACATTATGAATTTCATTCTTCAAATTTATCTCAATCGGCTCAGGGAAAAGTAGCTCTAAGTTTCTTTTATCTATTTTAAATAGCGGCCCCTTTTCTGTAACGCGACCAGTTTTACCTGAGCGTTTTATTAGATGATCCATTGTAATGACACCTGAGCAGATCAATGGTATTAGCTGGCTCAAAACAGGTGCTTTAGTGTGGACTACTTTTCCTAGTTGAAAAAATTCTTCGCCATTTTCTTTAAAGCTTTCAGCTTGCACCCAAAAAGTTTCTGAATGTTTTTCAATTAGCCTTTTTTTCAAAAGTTTAGCAGGCCAAACAGCTACTAACTCTTCATTTCGATACCATTCCTCAAGCTGGTCTTTTTGCTTATTGAATATAAAATGTAGCCCTTGAGAGTTTTGACGTTGAGTACTGACTGTGCAGTACAATTTAAAATCATCTTCTCTTTCATAGCCGTATCTATCTAAAATTTTTGCACTAGAGCCTTTAGTAAAATCAACTCCCTTGCAACCACAAGGGCTTAAACTCCAATCAGAAACTTGGGCAAACAAGGTTGTCCGGTTTTTACCACCCCTACCAGACTTTATTTCGATACCATGGTAATCCGGATCTTTTGATGAATTTGCATCAATGCCAAGTAAAGTCTCTAGTGTATAACCTATTGCTGTATCACCACTTCGCTGTGCTTTGAAAGGCTTTATAGCTAATTCTTTTATTTTATTAAGTAGCTCTGCTGAATAAGAGAACTCTTTGTTTATGTAGTTTGTTATTAATTTGTAAATTTGGCTATAGGGGCTCTGTAGTTCAACCTCTAAATCAATTCGGCTTAGGTTAATTAGATGTGGTGAGCCTTGGTATATAACAATGGCAACTTGATCACCTGCAGTGGCAAACTTGGGTAATTGCCTATACCACATCCTTGGATCACCCTGCTTAGTTTTAGGGCGGTAAAAACTTCCAACAATTTCTTTTATTTCATTCTGATTAACTAAGTAGCTAACTTCTTTTCTTATAACGCCTTGCTCTTGTTGGAAGTAATAATGAAATTCCTCTAACTCGAAATGGTCTCTTACTGATTGAGTTGCATCCAGAATAGATTTATTCAAACCTGTTTGCGTAGGCTCAAAAAGAGAAAACTCTACACCTAACTTGGTCAAGGCAACGGTATTACTTCTCAGCAATAATTTTTGGTCTAGTAGTAAGTCACTGGCCCTTTCTTGATCATAAACTTCATAATCCTTATCTGACATTTCAACTTCATTGTATTCAACGAAACTTGTTGAAATACTTGGTATAGGAATACCTTCTACAACTTGCTTTTTTAACTCTTTTGAAACTTCAGGCCAACTAGAATAACCATACTTACGAGCAACAATATCTAGTGCTCGTGCTTGGTTTAAACAATTATTATTTTTCTTTAGAAGTTTTGCTTCTTGCTTGAGTCGTTTTTCATTTATCATTTTCGATGGTCCAAAGATTTTGGAATTCATCGCAGCTAGAATAAATTTAGATTAAATGGGTAATGCTAAACGCTTTTCCTATAATCAGGATGGCACTTACCGTGCCGAAAATATATGTAGTTAAAGTCATTCATTGATTTCAGTCCGAACACTGTAAATCTAGCTGCGAATTCACAACTTTATCTACAGAGAGGACACAAAGGGTCTTTACAGGAAGGAAGGCTACTCTCATAAGCCTTAAATTAAATTATTCTTTTCATGCTCTTAAGTCAACATATAAAATAATAAATTCTTACCTGGACTTTTAAGAGCGATTACCGTAAAATTCGTTGGTTTTCATTTATTACTTGGTGCGTTTTGAATCATATTGAATTGTTTGCAGGCTGTGGCGGCTTAACATTAGGGCTAGAAAGTGTCGGTTTTAATACCGTGCTTGCTAATGAACTCTCTCCAATGGCAGCAGAAACTTTTGCTTATAATTTTTTTAAAGAAGATTTAGCACAATTAGCTGAAGATAACTTAATGCCACAAAATACACTGTGGTTAAACAGTAATTATAAAGACTTGAAACCTAGGTTAAGAGAGAACCCTTTTAGCTTTCCTGAATTCAAAAATAAAGATGGATTCTCTGATTTACCTGATGACTTAAAAAGTATTCAAAATAAACTTCTCATTGGCAGTATCGTTGAGCTTAATAAATTATTAGAAGCAAATTCAGCACTATGCGATGAACTTCATAATTCATTTGGCGAAGGTGAGCTAGATCTAGTATCTGGCGGGCCACCATGCCAAAGCTTCAGTATGGCGGGTATGCGTAAAAAAGATTGTGATAAGAATACGTTACCATGGGAATTTGCATCTTTCGTATCTTTAGTTCGCCCTAAAATTGCAATGCTAGAAAACGTTACAGGTATCTTACGCGCTTTTAAGGATGAAGAAGGAAACCAATTTCATGCGTGGCATGAAGTTGCTAAAGTATTTGCAACCAAGGGTTATATTCCGCTTTGTTTACATATTAATGCTAAATTTGCCGGAATAGCTCAAAACAGACCTCGCTTTATCATGATTGCAATACGAGATGACTATTTTGAAAAGCTTAAGAATTTAAATGAAACTGAAATAGAATTGTTCAAGCAATCAGTTAGCTTTTATAAAAAAGCTAAAAAGAACATAAGTAGCGTAACATTTGGTGATTTGCCCTATTTTGACATAACAAAAACAGAGCACTTTAAGCTATTTAAAAATAGCTTTCTTAGCTCCTTAATTGCTGATGATACCGCAACAGTAAAAGATGCGATTGATGATTTAAAGTTGACCAGTCCTTCAGAGACATCTGCTTATATTAAAGGTTTGAATACCCACTTTTCAGGTGTCTTAGGTGATGTCGTGGACCTAAAAAATCATGAACTAAGGATAAACAGTGATATTGTAAAAAGACGTTTTAGAATTTACCAAATATTACAAGATATTGATAAAAAACAAGTAACAAAAGACGTATTTAATATTCTTAAAAATGGTGTAACGACCTTAAGTAATGAGAGCGCAGCTTTATTACTCAATAAAGAGTTTTTAAATCAGCAAAATAAATTGGTTAAATTTAAAAATAAGTTTGATCTAGTTCAATACCTTTTGGGGCACCCAACTAAAAAGCAGACTCAAAAAGCTTTAATTGCACATGCACCTGCACCTGCAGCACTCTCAATCCCTGATGATGCTTGCCATTACGATAAGAATGAGCTTCGCGTACTGACCGTAAGAGAAATGGCACGAATACAATCATTTCCTGACCAATTTGAATTCCGTTCAAAAGTCACAACAGGAGGTCAGATGCGTAAATTCGAAGTTCCGCAGTACACCCAAGTTGGTAACGCAGTGCCTCCGCTGTTAGGCCAAAAATTAGGTGCTTGCTTAGTAAAGTTAATTGAACGTTTATAGTGCAATGAAACTATACTGTACCTTGAAAGATCTGCCATTGCGTAGGCTTATGTGTACCTCTATAGCTTTGGATAAGTTCACAGTGAATATTACTGTTCATATCGTATCCAATTGCTATTACATCACCTTCTTGCGCAATTTCCATAACAGGTGAGCTTTGAAAGTATAATCTAAATTCAGCAGATCTATTTGGATTTCCTTCTCGTGAATCATACCATGTCAAACCCACAATATAAGTACGACTATCGCCCCGAATAGAAAAACTGGCCTGCTTAGTGACTCGGTTAAAACCAAATATATCCTTTAGCGGAGCTACTCCCTGAAATTCATGTTGGTTAGAACGTTTTATATCAGCTTCCACTGCTGTTAATGTTTTTATACAGGATTTACTGAATAAATCGGTTTTATCGCCATTTTTATTCCTTAATAATTATTGTTATAAACTACTTGTAATAACTAGGTTCAAAGTCACTCGTAATAAATAAGATTATAAGCTAGAGGTTCTTGTCTATGCTCATAACTCCAATTCCCCGTGATCACACCTGAAACGATCGTAATGATGAGTAATTTACAGCATGGATGCTGTAAAAAGCGTAGCTTGGCCATGGATGGCCTATCTACGCTGGTTACGTTCACATCATTAACGGCAGTTGAAGATCTAGTGTGATCTTCGGGGCGCCGTGGGGTTCCAAGGGGCGGACGGCGGTATTCGCCCCTTGGTTGCCATCGCCAACGCGATAAAACCTCGAATAGAGGTTATTTAATCCCTTTCCCAAAACGATATAAATTCACGGCTAAAGCCAGTTCCTACAATTTAAAAGCGCGATGTAAAATTGCGCCTACGACACGATTTACTACTTAAAAGCTGCGCTTTTCGCGTGAGCAAGCTCTACGCCTACAAACCAAACTTCATGCCTATGCGTCATATCTCGGCTTTTCTTCCGCCACTAAGCCAAACTCAGCACTTGGCAGATCTTTTTGATGAAGGTATAACCCCAAACCAGCAGCTTGTTCAAAACTGTCTTTTGCTAACCACAACTTCGCGCTGTTCGCCTGTGCGACTTGATACGCCCAGTTACTTACTGAGCGTGATTTATCAGCATCGCAATTAAAGTAATCACTGAGTTCATGGGTTATATGCTGGCTATTCAAAACCAAGTTTTGTTCTTGCCAGCGCTCGCGGTGCAACTGCGCGGCTAAAAAGTCGCGTTTACTGTTATTACAGGTGCTGTGTGCGGCCACAAAGTTGTGGCCTAAATCATTTGCGTAGCGGGCAAACGGAATAAAGTGGTCAATCTCGGTTTTATTATTCAACGGCTTTTGGCAATAAAAGCAATTACCGTGTTGCAGCTCAATTAGCACAGGTTTGGCTTTGCTCAGTGCGTTACGGTCAAAGCCGAATAAAAAGTCGTGCAGTTGGCTTTGCGGGCCTATTAACGCTTGGTTATGTTTAATACTCTGAATTTTTTGCAGCCAGGCATTTTTAGCCAAATACACCACCAAATCATAAAAGCGCCGAAAGCAACTGGCGATGCCAGCATTTAAGGTAATGAATTTAGTGCTGTTGGTATGCGGATATAAAAAGCATTCTGCTTGTTTTGCTAATATTTGTAAGCGCCACAATGGCCCACTTTTGAGTGTTGCCATTGCTGCGTTAAAGGTTGGCTTATAAAGCGAGCTTTGTTTTAACCCGCGTAAATTACGAATGTTGTTTTGTTGGCACTCATACAGTACAGATATCACTTTAGATTGCGCGCCAGTGTTTTGTTTAAGCAAAGCGCTTTCGCCTGTTTGCTCTGAGGCAAACGGCACCGCATGGTGCCAATATAAAACAATGAGTTTGTCGGCCAAAGTGGCTAAATCTATTTTCAGCTCTGATTGATCTGATACCAGAGGTTGCTCTACACATACATCAGCCAACGCGTGCAGCAACGCAAATTTATACGTTGCGCTAAAATCACCTTCAACCAACATCCGCTGAATATAAGCGATAAAGTCGAGCTGTTGCTGCATTGCGCCAATCATAAAACCGGCACTGCTTTAATTAATGCATTGAGCCACACTTCACTTTCGCGCTCTGGCCGCTGATCAACACTTTGCCATTGTTTTAGTATTTTAAGCTCGGTGTGGTGGGCAATTAATGCAGTTAAGCCATCTTCATTTAAATCGGTAAATTCGCGGCCGTTATGTACGCGTTCTGTATCGCCATATTTAAACGACACATACAAAACCCCATTGGGTTTTAGGGCATTTTGCAGTTTTAAAAACACCTGCGGTAGCTCTACTTTTGGCACATGCAATAAACTGGCACAGCACCAAATGCCATCGTACTTATTGGTACAATTAAGTTGCTGAAAGGTTTTAACCTCTACAGCTTGCTGTAAGTAACTGCTTGCCAACTTTGCAATATTTTCGCTTGCATCAAACGCGCTAACAGTAAAACCTTGCTGTTTAAAATACATAGCATCGCGGGCACTACCGCAGCCAGCATCTAAAATATGGCCATGTTTGGGGATAAGCGGTAAAAACTCAGCGTAAAGCGCCGACATATCAACATTAAGCGTTGAGTCGCTAAAGCTTTGTGCGTTTTGGTTGTAGTAACTGAGTGTTTTAGTGGTCACTTGATATACCGCTCCATGGCTAATTAATAATACTTAACTACTAGTGCGTTAAGTTTTCATTAAGTTTAACCCTAACCTAACATGAAAATGTATTAAAAATATAGAAATATTCGATGAGTACCAAGTACATAGCTGCTAATTAGCAAAAATTAAGAATTTAGTCTTGGTCATATTCATTTAGTAAAAGTTCTAGGAAAGTGACTAGGTGATAGGATGGGCCCGCAGACCATTGCTCGAAGCCAACAGCTTTTGCCTCCTCATTTACCCTCACTCACTGCTCCTTGTGCAAAAAGTTATTAACTGACTGATTCACCACAGAGGTTAAGAGACGCTGCGCTGGTGAGAAATAATAAAGACCGCGTCAGCAAGCTTAACGCCTA
>NZ_JACJEQ010000015.1:107288-111992 GCF_014164125.1 Pseudoalteromonas sp. SG44-8
TACCCTCACTCACTGCTCCTTGTGCAAAAAGTTATTAACTGACTGATTCACCACAGAGGTTAAGAGACGCTGCGCTGGTGAGAAATAATAAAGACCGCGTCAGCAAGCTTAACGCCTACGGTAGTCAAAGGCGCTAGGTACTAGGATTAGCCCGCAGACCGTTGCTCGAAGCACTTTTTATCTTCTCCGTGCAGCGAAGCGCCTCAGTGGCCCTCGGTGGTAAAAGTGGTTTTAAGATAATCACGGCTAAAGCCAGTTCCTACGACAGTAAAAGGAGCTAGGTGCTAGGGTTAGCTCGTCGCTCGAAGCCAACAGCTTTTGCCCCCTCATTTACCCTCACTCACTGCTCCTTGTGCAAAAAGTTATTAACTGACTGATTCACCACAGAGGTTAAGAGACGCTGCGCTGGTGAGAAATAATAAAGACCGCGTCAGCAAGCTTAACGCCTACGGTAGTAAAAAGAACTAGGTACTAGGGTGTATTCCGCAGACCGTCGCTCGAAGCACTTTTTATCTTCTCCGTGCAGCGAAGCGCCTCAGTGGCCCTCCGTGGTAAAAGTGGTTTTAAGATAATCACGGCTAAAGCCAGTTCCTACGACAGTAAAAGGAGCTAGGTGCTAGGGTGAGCCCGCAGACCGTCGCTCGAAGCCAACAGCTTTTGCCTTCCCATTTCCCTCATTCACTGCTCATTGTGCAAAAAGTTATTAACTGACTGATTCACCACAGAGGTTAAGAGACGCTGCGCTGGTGAGAAATAATAAAGACCGCGTCAGCAAGCTTAACGCCTACGGTAGTAAAAGGAGTTAGGTGCTAGGGAAGTGACTAGGTTCTAGGGTGTGCCTGCAGACTGTCGCTCGAAACACTTTTTTTCTTCTCCGTGCAGCGAAGTGCCTCAGTGGCCCTCGGTGGTAAAAGTGGTTTTAAGATAATCACGGCTAAAGCCAGTTCCTACGGTAGTAAAAAGAGCTAGGTGCTAGCTTTAGAGAAAGAATATAAAGACCGCGTCAGCAAGCTTAACGCCTACGGTAGTAAAAGGAGCTTGGTGCTAGGGTGTATTCCGCAGCCCGTTGCTCGAAGCACTTTTTTTCTTCTCCGTGCAGCGAAGTGCCTCAGTGGCACTCGGTGGTAAAAGTGGTTTTAAGATAATCACGGCTAAAGCCAGTTCCTACCACAGTAAAAGGAGCTTGGTGCTAGGGTGTATTCCGTAGCACCAAACCCGAAACCGGTTTATAGGTCGCGAGGTAAACTCGCGGCTACAATTTTTAAATTATTTTGATAACCCTGTCACCAGAATATTTACTCAACAATGACCGTATTCTTTACGAGCAAATTGTTTAGTTACCATGCAATATCACCCAACGGTGGCTAAGGTAAATGATCTGCGTGGAATTAATGGGGCCAAAAAGTATTTTCCAATATTTGTAATGCTTTAAATATTAAGACGTTGTTCAGATATATTTGGTTATTATAAACGCTCACTCCTGTTGATATCCCTAACGACTTTAAGTTGTTTAAGCAGTTTGGCCAGCTCTTCTTAGAGCTGGTTTTTTTTGCCTGTTTTTACTGGCTTCATTTTCTTCCACTACAGCAAAGCAGCAATTACCCAGCATATTGCTGTTAAAATAACCTCGAAAAATCAACGCGGCCTAGTTACTCATAGGTAGTCATGTTACAGTTTCAGTAATTTACTTAGCACTTTAATTTATCGACTAGGCAGTAGTATGCGTCATTATTTTGTATCAATTTTACTTCTTTTTGCCACTTTTGTGGCAGCTCAGGCACAGGCTGAAGAGTCTCGCGCTGCACCCAGCCCACAACAGCAACAACAGGCACTCAAAAAACTTCAAGAGCCGATGTATAGACCCTTGATGGAACGCTATATTCTTGATGAACTCAAAGCGGTACGCCAAGATCAGCAAAAACTACGTGAAGACGTTACCAAACAAGTCACTCATGCTCAGCTTGATACCGCTGACCGCGCACTGACTTACACCACTGATACAATTAATAATGTATTTTTTATCATCACTGCCACAGCCTCTATTTTGGTACTGGTTGGTTGGAACTCGTTACGTGATGTAAAAAACAAAGTCGAAGATATTGTAAATACCCGTGTCAGCGTGATCACCAATGAATACGAAGCACGTTTGAATACATTTGAAGAAAAGCTACGCGAGCGCTCTGAAGAAATCTTAAGTAACCAACAAAAAATATCTGTGACCAATGAAGTCCACTCTTTATGGATGCGTGCAAATTTAGAAAGCGATATAGCCAATAAGATCGAAATATTTGATGAGATTTTAAAACGTAAACCCGAAGATGTTGAAGCTATCGCTTACAAAGCCGATGCATTACTAGAGCTTAATGAAACAGCTCAGGCGATAGAGTTGTGTAACCAAGCCTTGGATATAGACAGTGACTATGGCTACGCTTATTGGCAACGTGCATGTGCTTATGCGTTGACTCATAAACACGCTGATGCGTTGGCCGATATAAAAATGTCGTTGGAGTATTCACCAAACTTACGTAATGAGCTATTACATGAAAGTGCATTTGCCAGTTTGCACGACAACAGCAGCTTTAATGCGATTGTATCTGGCGACTTAACGTTCTAAAAAGCTTTCGATTGCTTGAGTGAGCAGTTCGTCGAGTTGCTCTTCAAACTCATCTTTGTTGGTTTTAAAATGCGCAAGATAAGCCTGCGCATGCTGATCAGACAACAGCCGAGCATTAATACTGTATTCGCGCTCGGCTTTAGTTTTATCAAACCGCGGGGTAAAATGATAAAGGGCAAAATAAGGGGCGACCAATTGCTGATTAGCATAATCACAGAAACGCTCAATGGTTTGTGCTCCCGTTGGCCCTAAACAGCCTGGCTCTACACGATAAAGTAACTGAATTTTTTTATCATCACTAATTTGCATGCTAGTCGCGGCCCCTTTATCTGCCTATAAACAATCTGCTTATTAATACTCTATCTAAAAAAGAGTACTTTGGTTATTTTGCCATTTTCAACTTGATAGCTAGAGATTAACTCTCCGCGCTTATCAACTACATTTGGATCTGTTGAACAGGTTTCTGAAAGTTCATGATCGATAACGATATTACCGTGCACAATACGTTTAATTGGGGATGATTTTATACACTTTAATTTTTTAAACATTATTCCGTAACGGGCAATCAGTTTTTCTTTGCCCTTAAAAAGTAACTCGTTTGGAAAGGCATAAAACTCTACATTTTCATCATACATACTAATAAATGCATCGATGTTTCTGGCATTATACGCCTTAATTAATTGCTCAATAACGGCTAACGATTCGCGTGACTGTTTAGCTTTAACTTGTTGTTTGAGTGTTAGCGCTTCTTTAGCTTGGATCACCGCTTGCTCTGCTTGTGCGACAGCAAGCTGTTTTTCTTGTTGTGTTTTAGGAAGTTCAGCAGGTTTTGCCGCTTCAGTACCAAGTACCTTACTGGTATCAACTTCAGGCTCGCTTGGTTTGCTGGTGTCTGTTTTAATTGGCTGTGTTGGTTCAACGTTTACAGGCTCAGCTGATTGCTTATTTTCTGGCGTTAAGGTGATCACCGCTGGGCTATCTTGTAGTTCAGCCTCAGTTGATTTTGTTGGGGCTTTACTCTGCACTGATTTTTCTTCGCCAGTGCTAGTGTCAGTCGTTTTTACTGCAGCAGGCAATTTAGCTGCTGTTGTTTCAGTTTTAGTCTGTGGTTCAACTACATCAGCTGCAGTTGCTAATAACTGCCACGGAAATAGCAAACTTACTAAAAAAAATAACGGTTTCATACTGTTCCTGAGTAATTTAAGAAACTCTAAAATAACAAAATTTACCGGATCGCGATAGCTTTTTACCAATACTGCTCAACGGTGATTTGCCCAGGCTCCCTACGACGATTGCGAGTGTAGCCTTGCTCGGTTAATAATGCGCTGGTGTCTTTAACCATTTGTGGATTACCACAGATCATAAATTGACTATTTTGCGGGCTAACTGCGCTATCACAATGCTTAAATAAGGTGCCATCGGCGATTCGGTCAGTAATACGCCCATCTAAGCCGACAGTTGCCTGCTCGCGACTCACTACGGGCAGATAACTCAATTGCGGATACTGCTGCTGTAACTGCGCAATTTTTGCTTGATAACTTAAATCTGCATTCAAACGCACACCATGCACTAAGGTAACGTGCTTAAATTGCTGCCACACATCAGGCTGCTCTAAAATGGATAAAAACGGCCCAATTGCGGTTCCGGTGCTAAGCATAAATAACTGTTCACTGGCGGGGATTTCATCAATAGTAAAAAATCCACTGGCGCGGCTTTCAATCATCACCGTATCGCCGGGTTTAAGCTTGGCTAATTGTTGTGATAATAAGCCATCTGCCACGTTAATAAGATAAAACTCTAAATCGGGAGAGCTTGGTGCATTTACGTAAGAGTAAGCCCGTGCAATACGTTTTTCATCCATCATCATAGAAAGCTTAGTAAACTGTCCTGCTTTAAACGGCTCCACATCGGCATTCACAATTAAACTAAATAACGTATCAGTCCACCAAACAATATCTTTAACACTTGCCTCAACCCAATTAGACACAATTAACACTCCTTAATTATTGCTTTGTATAACAGTGGCAAGAGTGCACAGCATTGTCAATGTTTGCGAGTTTGCGAGTTTGCGAGTTTGCGAGTTTGCGAGT
>NZ_JACJEQ010000016.1:0-78047 GCF_014164125.1 Pseudoalteromonas sp. SG44-8
ATAAATACAGTGATAACAAGGCGTAAATTTTGACATGTAGTTGTTCTACTTGAAAAAATTATAACGCAGTTAGCGCTTTATTTAGCTCGCTAGAATGGTTAAATATTTAAGTCGATTGGTATAACTAGGAGTTAGGGTGTATTCGAAGCTTGTCGCTCAAAGCCAGTGACGTTTTACCTAACTTCCTAACCTATCAATGTAAGTATCTTTTCATACCCAGCCACAGCCCATACAATAAACAACACTATCAGTGCTAATGTTACAGCCGCTGAAGCGATATCTTTCGCACGCCCTGATAGCACGTGGTATTCAACACCTACTCGATCTGTTAATGCTTCAATTGCTGAGTTTAGCAACTCAACAATCAACAATAACAAAAAGCTGATTACAAGAAGTGCCCAGTGCTGCAATGATTGTGCTAGCCAAAATGATAACGGCAATAATACTAGCCCTAGCGCAAGCTCAGTGCGAAAGGCCGATTCTTCCTTAAATGCAGCTTTAAAACCTTTAATTGAGCACTTGGTTGCTTTAAAAATGCGCCCAATCCCTATGCCGTTGGGTTTGTTTACTAAATTAATTTCTGGTTTAGTCATTTTATGATCTTTAGCGTATAGCTTTTGCTTATCGGGTGATGGGCCAAACACATTACCTTAATCCATGCCTTGAGTTAATAACTGCCAGGCTGTCGCCATATACTGGGTATATGCTTGCTCTGCCTGCGCATCAACTTCGACAAATTGCGGTGGTGTTGTCGGTAAAAGCTGAGTTTTATCCCGCTCATTGACCCTATAATACTCATAAAGTGCCGATAAATCACCACGCCAAAGCTGCTCATTGTGACGTATTGTTTGAAAACCAAATACCCTTCGATCTGGCGCTGCATTAAATAATGATTGTCCCATGCTATAAAACTGAGTATTTGCTGGCGCAATTAAATCTAATAATGTTGGAGCGATATCCATATGGCTTGCCACTTGTTGTGCTGGCACTAAATCTGCGCTAACACCTTTGCCATAAATCACCATCGGCACATGGGTTAACTCATATAAATTTGGACGCTTGTGAAAGTTACGACGACTATAATGATCCCCTGTAATGACAAATAATGCATCTGGATAGCGTTGCTCCATCTTAGCCACAAACTCACCCAGCATTTTATCTGCATACCACAAGTGCCCTAATACATACGGATCTAATAACTCCCCTTCTAATCTATTTATCTCTGCAGGGTAATCTGCAGCCGACTTATAAGGGTAGTTATATTTGTCTAAATCGAGATTAAACGGGCCATGATAACTACCAGAGAGAATCACATTAAAACTTTTCTGTGTGGTTTTTTCTGCCACTAAATCAAATAACTGACCATCATCAATGCCCCAGACTCCTGCACTACCTTTACCGCCAGCATCGGTAGCTGAATAGACCTTATCAGCACCTTGAGATAGAACGTACTCACCGACATTCTGCCATGATAATAAACCACCATAAAAAAACTGGCTGGTGTACCCTAAATGCTCTAATTGATTAAATAACGATAACTTGCTGCTTGGTTTTTGTGGCCCAATCAAACTCATATTAACCCCTGCATAAGGGATCCCAGATACAATACTGGATAGCGAATTCATAGTACTGCTAGCTGCAGGTAAAACGTTATCTAGGTAAATACCTTTACTAGCTAGATTTTTTAACTGATTGGTTAAATTAAGCGAAGCATACTTCTGTTGTAACGGCCAAGAATCATAGCTTTCCATAACAATCACGAACACGTGTGACGGTGCAGCTAACAAAGGTGCTGTAGTATATTGACTCAATGCGTTTAAAGGTAAGACATCAAGCACTGAGTTATGATTTAAATATGGATTTTCGCCGTCTACGCCATGATTTTGTAGATCGTTGTAATCTTTAATGGCATATAAAAAGCTGCGAAATGGATTGATCACTAAATTATTAATAAATGGGTCCGGCGTTACCGCAGACCACTTCCGTGATGCCGGACGTGACTCAAAAGAACCTCGAATAGCACAGATAAATAACACCACTATGATGCTAATTAACAACGTACGCTTCCATTTACAGTCAGTAAAAATGCGCTGTAAAAAGCTATTCGACTGCTTATCAACGCGATGACATAACTTAAATGCAATTACTAACAGTGTAAATAACCCCAGTAAACTTCCCCATGGCCGATATTGTTCAATCACGGTTAAAGCAATTGCTTGCTGATCATCGTGCAACCCTTCAAACATAAAGTAATTGAATTGACTGCCGTACTCTGAAATATACGTAATACTAGTTATACAGAGTAAAATAGCGACTACAAAAAAGAGTTTACCTGTAAAGTTACGCACCATTCTTACCCAATGACCTAAACGCATCGGCTGTAAAATACAATTTAATAAAAAGGGGATGCTAAAACACACACCACTGGCTGCTGAGTCAAAAGCAAATCCTGTTTCTAAGGTGTTTAAAATGACATCAAGATCTATTGGTGTAGTGATTCGGTCATGAAAGTAGACTAAAAAGAAAATCCGAAAGCTCATAAACAATAAAACACCCGCTAGCCATAATGTAGCGATGCGCCAACTTTCGTTAACAAATGAAAACCAACGGCTTGAGCCTGCAAGTGATCCTGCAAGTGATGAAGCTAACACTATACTGTCCTTAAAGTAGTATGTTCCCAGGGCGGGAATATTACCGATTTAAGTTACAGTAACAATATTTTTTTTGTAATTATTTGTAATAAATATTTAATAAAAAAACAGTAACAAGAAATTAACTAGCCATCTAGATTATGTCGATTGTTAGCATTAATACGCTATTGTTTATTGGCATGACTACAATTGCCAACTTGGCTTACTTGCTGATTTGTTTGATAGGTTTTATTGATTAAGCGTAATTTAAGAGCAAGCAAGTTATGCATCGCACTTTTTAATCCCACTTTATTGCTTAGCCAATAAGGAATTGCACCACCAGGATTGGCGTATATTTCATATGTTATGGTTAACAATGATTGCCCTTCACTGCTATGTTGGGTTAATAACCAATGTGCTTTTAGATCAGTGATACGGATCACAGCTTGGCGCTTTGCAAACTCCCCTGTTTTTGCTGCAATCGTTAACTTCGTCTGAGTGTCGTTCAGTTGTTGGTAGCATGAGTAACTCACCATATCGCGATCAGCGAGCGGCCACGGCGAGTCAAACTCGGTATGTACAATAGTTTCTGAGGGGCTTAGTCGTTCCAACACTTTCACATGGGTAACATTATCAATCCATAACGGCGCGCTGTCAGTATCACTTAGCAATGTCATAAAGTCATTGGCCGTGACGCCTTCAACAGTGATCTCTGCCTGCACTTCAAAAATACCATTGTCATGTTTTTTGTAGTACACACTTGCACCATCATGCTGTTTCCAGAGTTGCCAATGCTGAACATCACTGAGCGCATCGGCACTAAAGAGCAGCATTAGTAATAATACCCGCCGTACCATGTGTATTCCCTATGTACTGGCTTAAAGGCGATTACTGCCAGTAAGGTGATATTTTATATGAAGCTAAACGGCTTTGTTCCATTGCGTCGACCAAGAATTCAGACTTTCTTTCAAGCCAGCTTTGAATTTTTGCCAGCTCTTCATCATCTTGTCCTGCACATAACTGCTTTAGATACTCAAGCGTGCTGAGCTCGTACATGCCGTGTGAAATATCTAACCATGGAATACGAAACTCACTGCGTTCATCTTTTTCGAATAACGAACCTAAACAGTTGCCACTGAGTAAGCTGTTTTCTAAACGCATGCGTAAATCCAAGTAATCCTTAACTGTCAGTGTTTTTTGTTCTGGAAGTAATTGATGAAGGTCTTGCCAATCTTTTTCAAATAATCGATTAGCAATCTCAGCGACTGGTTTTTCAGCTGCTTGAAACTGTACTTGCCCCCAACTTTTACGCCATTGCTTATCCACCAGCCAGGTGGTTAAAGACAATAATAAGCGGTTATAGCGAGCGCTATGAAACAACCGATTAATATCATCAATACTTGGCTGTAGCTCTTTTAAGTCATTAATAACTTGCGTTAACTCAGGTGCACTGTTGATTTTTTTATAGTATGCGTGGCGCTTGGATGTGTAGGTTTTTAGTTGAATCGCGTTTTCAACCCATGCTAATTCACTTAATAGCCATTTTAGCTCGGTGCGTAATAGCTCGGTGGTGCTTTTATCAACAATATCGTCAAACAACCAGAACGTATGACGGATTAAACTAATTCCATCGGTCACTCGTTTCAGAGTTTTTAAACTCGGTTTATCGAAATAACACTGTTCATGTTTTTGTACAAAACGAATACCAAAGCCAATTGCGGCTATAAGTGCTTGCTCTTGTGTTGCATATTTAGGTAACGATACAAAGCCAATTGATTTACTTGGCTTAAGTGGTTTTTCATCCGCAAGGCGATAACCACGAGCCGCTTTAGAATATAACCCTAAACGAATATTACTTTGACTCACTAACTTATCAGCTAAAGCAAATAATTCATCGCGGCTGCCTTCAACCAGTTCAATTTCAAGCTCACAAATTGGCTCCATCAAACCCGATGCAGATACTTCGCCTTTATCTAACACGACCTCAATTTTAGCGCCACTGTCGGTTTCAATAAGCCAAGTACGACGAATAAAGTTAGTACTAAAAATAGGATAAAGATTAGCGGAAATTGCACTTATTTGCATACCATGCGGCCAAATACTGGCATCAAATGCAGTTATATTTGGTCGGCTACTTTCCAGCGGTAAATTATATTCAGGTCGTTGATGCAACCCGCCCATAACTTCTCCAGCAAGCTTGATAGTTTGCTCACATTGATTATCAGCACAGCGGGTACGAAAACCGATATCGAGCGCTCTTAATTCACGGCTTGGCGTGTCAAAATAAGCATTTTGTAAACTACGCGAAGGTTTATTAGTAACCGTTTTTGCAAATTGAGTAATTAACGCGGGGATCAGTGGGATTACGGCGTCTGACACCAAAAACTTCAGTTCTATCTCAGTATCCATTAGGCTTGAGGATTACCTTTAAAATAAATAAGAGCTCAAAATAAACAAAGCTGCTCAACATTGCAAATTTTTTAGCTTATTTGAATCATGAAACAGCAGCCATGATTACAATATCAGTCTTGCTATTAGGGCGCTAAATCCATACTATCTCAATACTTAACTATGAATAATACGATTGCTGTCCCACAGACGGTTACATTAACAGGGTAGATTGATGTTTAAACATTCTTTATTAGCTTTGCTATTCGCGGCGGCCGCATTTATGAGTCACGCAGAAGAAAGCAATTCAGCTAGCGATGCAAACACCGCTTATATAGTCGATAATCTTTATACATTTATGCACTCTGGCGCGAGTAAAAATTACCGCATTGTTGGCTCTGTTGATGCTGGTACAAAATTAACCCAGCTATCTGCTGAAGAAAATGGCTTTGTTAAAGTTATTGATGATAAAGAACGAGAAGGCTGGGTAGAAGCTAAATTTGTTTCTAAAACTCCTGGTATTCACCAACAATATCGCACGCTCAGTGCTGAAATGGCATCAATGCAAGAGCAACTTCGTCAAGCACAAATTGAATTGCCGCAGCTGCAAGAGCAAAGCCAAACTTTAACTGACCAAAATAGTGCTCTATCAGAGCAGATTACTAAATTAAAAAGTACCTTAGAAGTTGAACGCACTGAAAAACAACAAGCCGGTGCAAAAGAAAAACGTCAGCTACTAACTTATGGCGGAGCAATTGCCTTCATAGGTTTATTTTTAGGTATTATTTTGACTATCGTATTATCGCGCCGTAAACGTTACGACGGCTGGGCTTAATCGATAACCACTATATTTGATATTAAAAAAGCACCCTTGGGTGCTTTTTTAATGCGTGGGGTAAACCCGCGCCTACGTATTGGTAGCAGCGAGTTTACCTCGCGACTGTTTATACCTTTACACAAACAAACCTATTTAACCACCGAGGGCATAAAGGCGCTGCGCGCTACACAGAAAAACCAAAGTAAAAAATCACTTATTTCTTCTCTGTGAACTCTGTGTTCTCGGTGGTGAATTAATCACTGACAGAACTTGAATCTATTGCGCGGGGTAAACCCGCGCCTACGCATTGGTAGCTGCGAGTTTACCTCGCGATAAAGCCCATTATTTACCACTGAGGGCACAGAGGCGCTACGCGCTACACAGAGAAACCAAAGTAAAAATCACTTATTTCTTCTCGGTGGTGAATTAATCTCTGAAAGAACTTTAATCTAATTGCGTGGGGTAAACCCGCGCC
This sequence comes from Pseudoalteromonas sp. SG44-8, assembly GCF_014164125.1. Taxonomy (NCBI): domain Bacteria; kingdom Pseudomonadati; phylum Pseudomonadota; class Gammaproteobacteria; order Alteromonadales; family Pseudoalteromonadaceae; genus Pseudoalteromonas; species Pseudoalteromonas sp. SG44-8. The sequence continues at coordinate 6,311 of NZ_JACJEQ010000016.1, forward strand.
TACGTATTGGTAGCAGCGAGTTTAAATTTAAGTATCGAGTCTGAGCCCAGTGTCTTGTTTAATTTTTTCGATCACCATATAAGTGTGGTGCGTACCAACTCCCGGTATATCGACTAAATCACCAAGCACTTGACGGTATTCATCCATATCCGAAACCCGAATCTTTAATAGGTAATCATAGCCACCAGCAACCATGTCGCACTCAACAACTTGCTTGATTTTTAAAATATGTTCACGGAACACTTTAAATACCGCAGTATTTGACGTCACTAACGACACTTGCACATGCGCGACTAAGCTTTGATTAAGTTTGGCTTCGCTCAACTTGGCAAAGTAACCTTCGATATAACCTTCTTGTTCAAGCCGTTTTACTCGATCAAGACACGGGCTGGGACTTAAGTTAACCTGCTTTGCGAGGTTAACATTAGAAATTCTGCCGTTTTTTTGCAGAACGTCTAAAATTGCTAAATCGATACGATCGAGCATGCGTAATCTATTCGGACTTGTCATAACAGAATTTTATGCGGATAAGTTTAAAGTATGCCCTGTAAATTATCGTAAAACGCTAAATTTAACCAGCATATTCTGCTGGATTTTAATTAGAATGCACGCATTACGTACATAAAAATCGGGCAGCGAAATTTTTTAGCTGCAAGACTCCATACACCAGAGGGTTGCTTATGTTATTTGACGGCGATTTGACAACAACGTGTCCAATCAGACAAAAAATCCGTGACTTTTATCGCATTGACGAAAATGCTGTAATTGATCATATTTTACCGCTTGCTGAAGTAGGCGTAAAAGCTCGCAGCCGTGCTTGGGAACGTGCTCGCCAGATAGTTCACACTATTCGTCGCGATCAAGATGGTCAAAGCGGTGTTGATGCGCTACTTAATGAGTTCTCACTCTCTAGTGAAGAAGGTGTGGTATTGATGTGCTTAGCTGAAGCATTGCTTCGCGTGCCAGATAAAGCCACTCAAGACACGCTAATTCGCGATAAGTTAGCAAAAGGCGACTGGAGCTCTCACTTAGGCAGCAGCGACTCACTATTCGTTAATGCGTCATCTTGGGGTCTATTAGTGACCGGTAAAATGGTTAACTACACTGATAAAACCAAAGAACAGCAGTTTGGTGTACTGAAAAAAACCATTGGTCGTTTAGGCGAGCCGGTTATTCGTAAGTCAGTAAACTTTGCCATGAAGATCATGGGTAAGCAGTTTGTTATGGGTCGTACAATTAACGAAGCCATCGAACGCGCAGCAGAAAAAGAGCAAAAAGGCTATGTATATTCATACGATATGCTTGGCGAAGGCGCTCGCACCATGAAAGATGCACAGCGTTACTTTAATAGCTATATGAATGCGATTCATGCTATTGGTAAAGCGGCAAATGGCCGTGGCCCAATTAAGAGCCCTGGTATTTCAGTGAAACTGTCTGCGATCCATCCTCGTTATGAGTTCACTCATAAAGAACGTGTCATGAACGAAATTGTGCCTAAGCTTAAAGAGCTGGCCATGGCAGCTAAAAGCTACGATATTGGCTTTACTGTTGATGCTGAAGAAGCTGATCGCCTTGATATTTCACTTGATGTAATCGAAGCAGTATTTAGTGATGATGACCTAGCTGGTTGGCATGGTTTTGGTTTAGCTGTGCAAGCGTATCAAAAACGCGCAATTTTTGTGATTGAATGGTTAACTGAGCTTGCCAGCCGTGTTGGTCGTAAAATGATGGTGCGTTTAGTTAAAGGTGCCTACTGGGATACCGAAATCAAAACCACACAACAAGATGGTTTAGAGCACTTCCCAGTATTTACTCGTAAGGCAACAACCGACGTATCTTACAAAGCATGTGCTATCAAAATGCTAGAAGCACGTGATGTACTTTATCCACAGTTTGCAACCCACAATGCCTACACTGCGGCAACAATTTTAGAAGTTGCTAAAGGTGATAACCAAGGTTTTGAATTCCAACGCCTGCACGGTATGGGTGAATCATTATTCGACCAAATCGTAACTGAAGAAAAAATTCAGTGTCGTGTTTATGCCCCTGTAGGTCAGCACGAAGATTTATTGGCTTATTTAGTGCGTCGTTTACTTGAAAACGGTGCTAACTCATCGTTTGTTAACGCCATTGTTGATACCACTAAACCTGTTGAATCGTTATTACCGGATCCGGTAGAAACACTGCAAGGTTTGCGTAACAAGTACAACACGCAAATTAAGATGCCAATTGATTTATACGGCGCTGAACGTGCTAACTCAAAAGGTATGGATTTAACCGATATCAATGTGATCACGCCATTCAAGGAAAATCTTGATAATTGGTTTGCAGAGCACCGTATTAGTGAAAGCGATATTCCTGAAGGTTCAATTGCAGTTAAAAACCCTGCCAATCATCAAGAGATTATCGGTCATATCAAGCTACAAAATAGCGATGATATGCTCACTCTACTAAGCAATGCAGAAACCGCCTTTGAGTCGTGGTCACAAACGCCAGTTAAAGAGCGCGCAAACCTATTACGCCGCATTGCTGATATTCTAGAACGTCATCACGACGAACTTGTGGCTATCTGTATCAAAGAAGCCGGCAAAGTAGCACAAGATGGTATTGACGAAGTACGTGAAGCGGTTGATTTTTGTCGCTACTACGCTGCTCGCGCCGAAGAGCTAAGTGAAGATGAGCGTTTTGAAGCCCGTGGTGTGATTTTATGTATCAGCCCATGGAACTTCCCACTAGCAATCTTCTTAGGTCAAGTTGCTGCAGCAATCGTAACTGGTAACACTGTTATTGCAAAGCCAGCTGAACAAACTAGCTATATTGCACTGCGTACTATTGAGCTTATGTTATCTGTTGGTTTACCAGAGCATGTGGTACAGCCTGTTATCGCACGTGGTAGTGAAGTAGGAAAAACCATTGTTCCTGATGAACGCATTCAAGCGGTTATGTTCACAGGCTCTACTGAGACCGGTACCATCATTTCTCAAACACTTGCTGCACGTAATGATCTTCAAGTACCGTTGATTGCCGAAACAGGCGGTCAGAACTGTATGATCGTAGATTCAACAGCACTGCCAGAGCAAGTCGTTGACGATGTGATCAGCTCTGGTTTCCAAAGTGCTGGTCAACGTTGTTCTGCACTGCGTGTATTGTTCATTCAAGAAGATATCGCAGATAGCGTAATTGAAATGATCAAAGGCGCGTTAAAAGAGCTACACATTGGCGATCCATCATTACTATCAACCGATATCGGCCCTGTAATTGATGAAAAAGCCTTGAAGAACTTAAACGAACACGTTGAGTACTTAAAAGGCAACGCAACACTGCATTATGAGTGTGATATTCCAGATAACAGCGAAAACGGAGCGTATTTCTTTGCGCCACGTTTATATGAAATCAAAGATCTATCTGTACTGAAACGTGAAGTATTTGGCCCATGTGTGCATATAATTCGCTTTAAAGGCACAGAACTTGATAACGTGATTGACCAAATAAATAACACTGGGTTTGGTTTAACCATGGGTATCCATTCACGCATCGAAGAGCGTTGTGAATACTTAGCAAAAATGTCGCGTGCCGGGAACGTCTACGTTAACCGTAATATGATTGGCGCGATTGTTGGCGTACAACCGTTTGGTGGTCGTGGTTTATCTGGCACCGGACCTAAAGCAGGTGGCCCTAACTACTTAACTCGTTTAGTTAAAGAAAAAGCATCGCCTGAAAACGTGCAAATGACTAACTTGACGCCAGACGAGCTTGACACTCACCACTATTCAGGTGCTGCTGAGCAAGTCGAGAAGTTAATGGCAAATTCAATGCGCGATGAAAAAATTTGGCGCGCAACACCACTGAACGATCGTGTTTCAGCGGTACGTCAGCTATTAGCTAAAGTTGCCACAGTCGATATTATCGATGAACTAGCCGACGATTTAGCATTGACACTTGCCGATGCACGTGCCCAGCTTAATCGCCTTGAAAAGCACATGCGTAAGTTTACTACTTTGCCGGGGCCAACAGGTGAATCAAACACCCTTCACCTTGAAGCGCGTGGTTGTGTGGTTTGTTATGCAGATAAGAGTACCTCGTTTAACTTCTGGGCTATTTCGATCATCACAGCTCTTGCTGCTGGTAATACCGTGATCACCGTAGCATCTGAGTTATTCTATGACGAAGCGGTAGCCTTTAAAGATAAATTTATCTCAACTGGTATTGCTGAAGGGGTATTCCAAGTAGCTAAGCCGAATCAGTTACAAGCTATTTTGGCGCACCCTCATTTAGCAGGTGCTGTTGTTGCAGCGCGCTCATCGCGCTTAGGTTACTTCAGTCAACAGCTGGCACAACGTAAAGGAGCTATCTTGCCAGTGATCAGTGCTGAGTACTACGACACGCTAATCAAACGCTTAGTAACAGAAAAGACCATAAGTATTGATACAACTGCTTCGGGCGGTAATACATCACTAATGACTTTAGTTGAAGATGACGAGTAGAGTTTAAGTAGATATTAACAAAGGGCGCTAATTAGCGCCCTTTTTACTACTTATCCAGTAAAAAGTTTGCTAGTTTTGTAGTACGTTATTTATTATGAAGTAAACACATTGAAAATTATCCCAATCGATCAGCTTATGCCAGGTATGTTTGTGCATAGCGTAACTAAACAAACTGGTAAAATTAAAATCAAAAACCAAGGTTGGGTAAAAACGCAAGCAGGCGTGCAGCAGCTTATAAAAGCCGGTATCTTAGAAATCGAAATTGATCCTGATAAAACCATCGTTGAACTCACTCCTACAGCCACAACAAACGATATAAAGGTTGAACCGCCTAAACAACGTGATCCTTGGTCTACAACACACAGTGTTGAGCAAGAGATGGACAAAGCATTTAAGCTCTACAGCGAAGCAAAACAACTGCAAAGCAAAGCATTTACCGATATAAAAGCCGGTAACACTATAGATATTGCCCCCTTTAAAGAATTAGCTAGCGGCTTTATTGATTCGGTATTTCGTAATCAAGATGCCCTAGCATGCATCACCCGTATGCGTGAAAAAGACGCCTACCTACTAGAACACTCGATCAACGTCTCGATCTTAATCAGTATTTTTGCCAAACACTTAGGTTTTGAACGAGCGCTTATTGAAGAACTTGCCACCGGTGCGCTGTTACATGATATTGGTAAAATTCAGATACCGGATGACATTCTTAATAAGCCGGGTAAGTTAACCGATCAAGAATATAAAGTGATTCAGGATCATGCGCGCTTTAGTAAAGAAATTTTAGAACTGGCGGGCCTTAAAGGCATTGCTGTCGATATTGCAGGCTTTCATCATGAGCGACTAGATGGCACGGGTTACCCGTTTGGCAAGCGAGCTGATGAAATAAGCCAGTACGTGCGTATGGCATCGATTGTTGATGTCTATGACGCACTTACCGCAGAGCGTGTTTATAAGGCCGGCATGGAGCCAATCAAGGCCTTTAAAATACTCAAAGACGGTTGTCCAGATAGCTTTGATGGCGAGTTACTGACTAAATTTATTCAGTGTATTGGCGTTCATCCAGTTGGCACGTTAGTTAAACTGTCGAGTCAAAAAGTCGGCCTAGTGACCAAAAGCAACCCTAGCAGCCCTCTTAAACCTCAAGTGAAAACTTTTTACAATGCAAAACACGCTCACTACACACAAGTTCAAGATATAGATCTGGCGCACAACCGAACTCAAGATTCGTTAGAATCCGCCATTAAACCAGCGGATTTCAACATTGATTTAATTAAATTTTTCAAAAATTCAATTTTGCCGTAATAATCGCCGAAAACGAAATTGGCCTGCGCGAAGTAGCTATCTAATCTTCACTCGGGCCAATCTTGCAGCGCTTTTAAGCTAAATTCATAATCATCAAAGCTCAGCACCGTTTGCTCTGGAGTGATCTCTAATACTCTTAAGTCCCCAATGCTATCCCCCTCATACAACTCCCGATTATTGAGCTTAACCCAACGTTTATCAGGTGATGATGAGTAAATATGCGCTTGGTATTTAATTTCTGGCATCAATGCCAACAAAGCATCAGGTAGTAACTCAATCGGCTCAGCATAAGATGAATTTTTAGTGCCTTGCGTTACTTGATGAGATTGGGTGCTTTGAGTATCTTCGATAGCGCGAGCAAAGGCATTTTTAAGCGCCGTTGGCACAGTTTCAAGTTCTTCATCGCTTACCGTTGCAACCGGCTTTGATTTCTCACTAGTCGGTTCGCCAAGAGGCTTCCCCAATACTTTGTATTTACTCATATCGATATTGCTAGCGCTATTGTTAATCATTGGCTGCATTTGCACTGCATTAGGATTATATTGCTGCTGAGGCGCTGCATATACTTGCTGATAACCATTAGGAGTTTGCACCAGTATTGGCTGACCTTGCGGATAAGCTGGTGCAGTATTTACTGGCACTTGCACCCACTGATATTGCCCTGTTGCTTGTTGGTATTGCTGAGGTTGAACAAATTGCGGCTGAGACATCGGCTGCGTGCTAGCAACTTGCGCTGGGCTAGTTTGTACTGGATTTGTTTGCACAGGTATCGATTGCTCAGGCTTCACTGTGGCAGGCACAGGTGTTTTGTCACCAACAGGCTCCACTGATTGATCCTGAACACTCGTTACCATTTGTTCAGGGGTATTTAAATGATTTTTTTGTAACCATTTACCAATTGAAAACCCTGCCATCAAGGTCAGTAAAAAAGCAACCAACAAGCCAAGCGAAATCGCAATAAAACGATAACGCTGTAGTTCTTGCTGCTGTTTTAATTGCTCAGCGTTTCTGTCATGTGCTGACGCTTCATCATGTTGTTCTGATTGTTTTAAGGCATCTAATAAATACGACATATATGACCATTAATTAAAGAATGAACGACAAACCAATACCCAGACTGAGCACAGTTAAAAATGCCAACGGATAGAGCCAATTAAACGACGACTGCTGCTCTATGCTAACGGAACTTAATGCACTCGGCGGTAACGCTTCTTGTGCTGAGCGCATTACTATATCACTATCAATCATCGTTAGCTGCTTAGAAAAAGCTCCCATTAAACAGCGTTCACATAATAAATTTACTAAACGCGGAATACCTGCAGTAACTAAGTGAATCGTTTTTAACGCATCATTTGAGAATAGTCCCCGATCACAACCTGCAACATACAAACGATGTTTAACGTAAGCAAAAGTTTGTCCTTCAGTTAACGGTAGTAAATGATAACGAGCAGTGATCCGCTGCGCTAACTGACGCAACTCATTACGCTTTAATAAAGCCTGTAATTCTGGCTGACCAACCAATACTATTTGTAGTAATTTTTTATGATTTGTTTCTATGTTAGTTAATAAACGAAGCTGTTCTAGTACGTCAGGGGCTAAAAGCTGAGCTTCATCAATAATCAAAATAGTGTGGCCACCAGCTTGATGATTTGCTTCAAGATGCTTTTTAATTGCATCAGTTAAGGTTTTTAACGTCGCATTTTGCTCGTCATAAACAATATGAAATTCATCGCAAATACTCGCTAACAGTTCCAATTGTGACAGTGCTGGATTATGGATCAACGCCACTTGTGTGTTTTCAGGTAACTGCTCTTGCAAACTGCGGGTTAAGGTCGTTTTCCCTGTTCCCACCTCACCGGTTAACAATACAAACCCACCGGCTTCACCTAAGCCATAAGTTAAATGCGCCAACGCCTCTTTATGGCGTTCGCTTAAAAATAAGTACTGTGGATTTGGCGCGATTGAAAACGGTTTCTCTGACAAGCCAAAATAGCTTAAATACACCCTAAATTTCCTTACTGATTAAATCACGGCCTATAATGGCAAAAAAACAGCGTAAGTGAAAACCTTGTTAGCGTTTTATTAGCTAAATAACGTAAAATAGTTTGCACAGTTAATATTCAGGGGAAATTATGCAAGTTTATTTGGTCGGTGGAGCAGTTCGTGATGAGCTATTAGGGCGAATCATCAAAGAGCGCGATTATGTGGTGGTCGGTGCAACTCCTGAGCAACTGATCAAACAAGGCTATCAACAAGTTGGTAAAGACTTTCCCGTTTTTTTACACCCAAAAACTAAAGAAGAATACGCACTAGCTCGTACCGAGCGAAAACAAGGCCAAGGTTACACGGGCTTTGTCTGCGAGTTTTCAGCAGATGTTACCTTAGAAGACGACTTACGCCGCCGCGATTTAACCGTTAACGCTATTGCAAAAGCACAAGATGGCAACTTAATTGATCCTTATGGCGGCAAGCAAGATTTAGACAACCGCATTTTGCGCCATGTATCTGACGCATTTAGCGAAGATCCACTACGTATATTACGCGTTGCCCGTTTTGCAGCTCGTTATCATTATCTTGGTTTTACGATTGCCGAAGAAACCCAGCAATTGCTAACACAGATGATCAACCAAGGTGAGTTACAAACACTCACCGCAGAACGGATTTGGCTAGAATGTGAAAAATCATTAACGGATGGCGCATTTGCTGAGTTTTTGAATATTTTAGCGCAGTTAGGCGCGCTTAGTGCAATCAGCCCTGCCTTAGCAGGTAACTGGAGCGATGAGTTATATCAACAACTAAAAAACCGTTACGCTTACGCACAAAGCCAAAATATAACCGATCAGGCATTATTGTTTGCACAAGCCACTGCATCATTGACGCAAGAAGAGATTAAAATTCTCAGTCAAACTATTCGTTTACCAAATGACGTACGCGATTTGGCATTACAACTTAATGCCCACCAAGCAACCTTAAGTAGCCAAACAATCACCGCACAGCAACTACTCAGTTGCTGCAATCAACTCGATTTATGGCGCCGCCCTGAACGGTTCGAGGCAGTTCTTAAAGCCGTTGAGATTAACCAAGCAGCATCACTGGCTAATCAAAAATTATTAACAGCAACCAAAGCAGCTAAAGCAATTAACCCTCAGCAATTTATTACGCAAGGCATTAAGGGCGCAGCAATAAAAACCGCGCTAGAACAAGCGCGGTTAGAGATATTGCAGCAGTATTTCAATTAACTAAGCTAGCTACTTTTCATAACGTACAAGGCGTAAATACACGGATGACTCTTTAGCATGCAAACTGTTAAAGCCTCTGCCAAAGGTGTATACCCAAGCTGAAGTTTTATCGGCAATACCTGAAGTATTTGTCCAATAGTTTTCACTTTTATTACCTAAAAATACAGACTGATTAATACTTGGGGTAACACAGCTGTGCTCTAAAATACTAGCAAGCTCTTTATTATTAGGTACTTGCCAATCTGTATATGCACCTGTTCGGTCATTCACTGCAGCTCTTAGCGCCTCTTGCCAATTTACTTTTACAGCACTATTAATACAGCTGTTGGTGGCAACATCATAACCTTGTCCATAACTACAGGTTTGCCACATTAGCCCGGTTGCACTGTCGCTAACGGTGCCATCAACACTAACTGTAAAACGGGTTGCGGGTGTTGTTTCGGTCACTCCAGTGTAACAAGTCTGCACAGCCATCACGGCAGGACTAAGTAGCAGTAAGCCAACTAATAATGATTTCATTGCGATGCTCCTGCAGTTCTAACCAAGCGCACAAACGCGGTATTACCTTTTGGATAAGCCAGATCATTGCCGTTACTCATATCAAAAACATACGCTTGCGATAAACTGGTACCATCGGCCGAAGTTTGTGAGGTCCAATAAATTAGTCCATCCTCTAATAAGTTGCTATTAGGCGTATTAGGAAAATAATTCTCATCAAGCAATATTGATTGTCCATGCTTGCCATAATTAAGTAGCGTTAATAGCTCTGTGTAGCTAGGCACTCGCCAGTTGGTACCACCACAATAATCGAGTGTATTGACGGCATTAATATACACCTGCAAATTACAGTTACTACTACTTGGGCAAGTACTATTCGGTGTCCCTTGTACACTCCCCGTTTGTACGCCATCGCCACTATTTAAATACCATGTGTAGTGATTTTGACCTTCACGCAACGCCGTATTTGGCAAAGTGCCTGTATTAGGGCTTTTTACTTCCCAAATCAAACCCGTTACGTTATCGCGAACACAACTAAAATTAGCGGCGCTATCTAATAATTCATCGGCAAACTGGTTAAGTTTTGTAAAATCAAAAGCCTGTTCACCTTTACCCACTTTCTCGATATGCGAGCCAACCCCACTATCGCGGCCAACAGAAGCATCTTGGCGAGGAAAGTCAGGGCTCGTACAGGCTATTTCTTGGGTGTTGTTGTAACATTTATCCATACCGGTATCATTGAGCAAACCAAGCGGTTTTGATTTAACCACGATATTGACGGTGTCTGTATCTGTGCGCCCTTTGCTATCAGTCACGGTTACTTCAAAGGTATGCGTGTTAACCGCTTCGGTCGCTGGTGCAGTAAAAGAGGTAATGCATTGTTGCTGATTATCAAGTATTGCATTGCCAGATATTTGTTGCCAATAGCATTTAAAGGTGTCTGTTACTGTTTCTGAACCTGTAGCATCTAAGGTCACTTTTTCCAGCTCAATAGCACTCTGATCAATACCAGCATTGGCAATAATCACATCGCTGGTTTTATTTAAGGTATGTGAATATTGCGTGCTTGCTTCTCCCCCCTCATCATCGACAACTGTTAACAGCCAAGTGATCTGCGTGTTGGTATCAAGTAACGGATGAGTGAAACTAATTGTTGCATTGCTATTACTATCTACAGCAAGCGTTGGCCCTGCAATTTGTTGCCAGTTATAGCTATTAATTTGGCCATTTTCATCCGGATCAACTGAGCTGGCACCACTTAAGGTAATTGTATCTTTATAATCAGAAGGCAGTGTTTCGGGTGAAGTTTGAGTAACAATAACCTGAGGAAGCTGATTATTTGACTCAATTTCGATCAGTAAGTCATCACTTACTAATTGGCCATCTGTGGTTTGATAACTAACACGCAATAATAATTCGCTGTTTGCTTTAATATCGGGGGCGGTAATTGTTTGTAGTGCACCATCAAGGGGGAAACTGTCAATAATTGGTCCACTTACTCGCTGCCACGTAAAAGTACCATCAACAGGCGAACCTTTGGCTTCAATAGTAAATTCACTTTTTTCAATAATGCGCTGATCATCGCCAGCAAAAACGGATGCTGCAACCACGGGATTATCGTTGCCGCCTCCGCCGCCACCGCATGCTGTCAATACAGCTAATAACGGTAAAACTATCAAGGGGGATTTCATGCACTGATTCCTCATTTAAAACTGAAATTACATAGCCTTAATGTTAATAGCCACGCCAATCAATAAATTAAGCAACAACAATGCCAGATACAAAAGAGAGGATGTTATAAATAGCTATCTTGGTGAATACGGACAAATAACTTTGTGCCTATTTTACTATAATCTATCTTATACTCACGGCCATCTAACGCCTGAATAAACAGTAAACGCTTCTCTTCACCAAATACGTCTACACTGCCAACATAGACCATTTCTAAATAGCGTTCTTTAGCTTCACGACGGTTTTTTGGCAACTCTTCTTTGAATGGTTCTAAACCATGTTGAGTTACCTTTATTTTTGGGTGCACTTCAGAATTCACGATCACTAAATCGAGTTTTTTATCTTTATGGATTATGGTATTTCTGCCACTTTTAATAAAAGATCTATCTTGACTCATCGCTTCATCCTACTAACTAACGCCTATTTTCAGGCGTCTTACTCTCTAATTGAGATTCAATAAATACTACTGGGTTATTCCGCCATGCATTTAAGCTGTGGCTAAAATCCCAAATACTTCTATCCAATACACTTGCTGGTAACAGTAAGTCATATCCTGTTAATTGTCGTAGATGTCGCATTCTATTAGCAAACATGGCTATAAGGCCATTAAAACTGCGACCATTCACAGAAGTGTAATGATTATCCTCAACTAACCATTCTGATGGGCAATTGCCATTTTTGCAATGTTTTTGAATTACTTGCATAAATAAATGTCGTTGTTCGATCAATAATTTACCTGCAATTCTTGGTCCTAGTTGTAATAAAAATTCATCGGTGTCGTTAAGTTTGATACCTACAGCATTTAACTCAAGTTGCTCAAGTTCTTGTTCTACTTTAGGAATACCACTGTAATTTAGATTTTCTTGCTTAACACACCAGCAGCCATACTTATGCTGGTAAGTAAGCTCCTTTTCTGTAATAACTAAACTGTAAAATGGCTCTTGGGTTTTTAAAAACCCAACAAAAATGGCAGCCAAACATAAACTCACCAAGAAAATTTCGAAAATGCTAATTTCGTCGGGCCGCAGTAAATTAACTAGCATTATAAATAAAAGCCCAACCGCACCGACAGTGAGAGTTTCGATACCATTGCGCGCACCTTGCGCACGCAATTTCAAAACAGCGTTTTTGCGTTTAACCATAACGATAAAAAACAATATAAAAAGCGTACATAATTATAGCCCAAATTATCAATTTACGTATTTTCATACAACGCGGACATTTGCTCGTTAACTTCATAACTCTCTCACACACAAACATAAAATGGGAACAAAATGAAAAACAACTGAACTTTTACGCCTAACCGACAGATTTATGAGATACGCGGCCGCCAATTCACGCTGTAATTTTGTACACTAGAGGCAATTAATTCTCCGGTATTTTTAACAATGTATGCAAAGCAATCTGGCAAAGCGCTCTTTCCATTTATTATTACTCTACTTTTGGGGCTATGTGTTTATCTTTATTTACCAAGCAGCCAAGGTGAGCAATCTGACTTCACAGTTAATGCAACGCAAGTAACCGCTCACACTGTTGCAAGTGAAGAAAATGCTGTCCTCATTGAGGCTATCGGCAGTGCCCGCGCTAATCAAGCAATTTATATACAAAGCGCACAAAATGATTACGTAACTGACATTTATTTCAAAGACGGTGATTTAGTCAGTAAAGGTCAAAAGCTCGTACAATTACAATCGCAGCAAGAAGAGCTCACTGTTAAAGAGCTGGCAATCAACTTACGCGAAGAAAAACGTCAACTTGAACGCTTAACAGAGCTTTCTCGCTCACAAGCAACTGCAAAGTCATTACTCGAAGAGCAACTTTCTCGCGTTGATGCAACCGAAGCTCAGCTTGAAAACGCCAAAACAAAATTATCTGAAATGACTATTACCGCGCCTTTTTCAGGTATTTTAGGTAAGCGTCAGATCTCAGTAGGTGCGTATGTAAATAACAGCACAATTATTACAAGCTTAGATGATATAAGCATTATTAAAGTCGATTTTAAAGTCCCAGAAAAATACCTTGCGCAATTAAACGTTGGCATGAAAGTAATGACCCAAAATGATGCTTACCCTGAAAAAACCTTCACCGGTAAAGTAACGCACGTTAGTGCTCGGATTGATTCAATCACCCGCAGTGTTGAAGTCACAGCAAGCTTCGCGAATAAAAGTGGTTTATTACGCCCTGGCATGTTGCTCAAGACCGCGTTACAACTTAGCTCGAATCAAGCGATGATGGTGCCAGAGAAAGCGGTGATCCCACAACAAGATAAACATTATGTTTTTCAAATTGAAGACGGAATAGCAACTAAAGTAGAGGTTCACGTTGCAGGTCGTCACAATGGCTGGGTTGCCATCGATGAAGGTATTAGTAATGGGCAACAAATTGTTACTGAAGGAATTATTAAAATTCGCTCAGGCAGCAAAGTTACTGTGAAGGGGTAAACTGTGAAAATTACTGATACCAGTGTCAAACGTCCCGTTTTTGCAATTGTAATTAACCTACTGTTACTAACCTTTGGCTTAGTGGCTTTTTCGATGTTACCGCTGCGCGAATATCCTGATATTGAATCACCCATAGTCAGTGTAAGCACTGAATATACGGGAGCGTCAGCCGAGATCATTGAAACAAAAATTACCCAAGTGCTGGAAAACCGTATTTCCGGTATTGAAGGCATTAAAAGCATTAATTCATCAAGTAGAAATGGCCGCTCAAATATTACCATTGAGTTTAATATCAGCCGTGATATTGATGCCGCATCAAACGATGTCCGTGAACGTGTAGCGCGCGCACTTGATAGTCTACCTGAGCAAGTACGCCCGCCAGAAGTATCTAAATCGAACAGTGATGAAAGCCCTATTGCATGGTTTTTACTCAATAGCGACACAATGGATTCATTGCAACTGTCTGATTATGCACAGCGCTTTATTGTCGACCGTTTAGCTGTGGTAGATGGTGTTTCCAATGTACGTGTTGGTGGTGAACGTAAATATGCCATGAAAATTTGGCTCAACCGCCAAGCAATGGCTGCTCGTGGCATAACCAGTAGTGACATAGAAAACACCCTACGAACTGAAAATGTTGAGCTACCTGCAGGTGAGATAGAATCTATCGACCGTGACTTTACAGTTCGAACAGCGCGTAGTTACAAAGAGCAGCGTGATTTTCAAAACCTAGTAATTAAACGTGGCGACGATGGTTACTTAGTTCGTCTTGGTGAAGTCGCTGATGTAAAATTAGAAGCCGCTGACGATGAAAGCTTATTCCGAGGTAATGGCCGCAATATGGTTGGCCTTGGTATTGTTAAACAAGCTAAAGCGAATACACTTACCGTGGTTGATAATGCCCGTGCTGAACTTGAAAAAATCAAACGCAACCTGCCAGAAGGCACAACTATTCAAGACAGCTACGACTCGTCAATATTCATTAAAGAATCAATTAACGAGGTTTACAGAACCTTGGCTATTTCTATGGCCTTGGTGGTATTAATTATCTTCTTATTTTTAGGGAACATTCGCGCCACCTTGATCCCAGCGGTAACAGTCCCAGTTGCGCTGGTCGGTAGCTTTATGTTCTTATTGGCGATGGGTTACTCAATTAACTTATTGACACTACTGGCGCTGGTGCTAGCAATTGGCTTGGTTGTTGATGACGCGATTGTAATGCTAGAAAACATTCACCGGCGTATCGAACTGGGCGAACCTGCCCTACTAGCCGCTTATCGTGGCGCCCGTGAGGTTGGCTTTGCAATTATTGCCACCACCTTAGTGCTGATCTCGGTGTTTGTCCCCTTGGTATTTATGGATGGCCGTATCGGCGCATTATTTACCGAGTTTGCGATGGCCGTCAGCGCCGCGGTATTCTTCTCAAGCATTACCGCATTAACACTCTCGCCAGCGTTGTGTTCATTAGTACTTAAACCATCCTCAAAAGAGAGTAAATTCAGCCAATGGATGGACCGTATCTTTAGTAAGATTGAGCAAAGTTATAAAAACTCTTTACGCTCAAATATGACGCGTTCAGGTGGTTTAACAATCACCCTACTGCTGGCTGGTTTTGTTAGTTATTTACTGTTCCAACAAATTCCTTCAGAACTTACGCCAAAAGAAGACCGTGGTACTTTCTTTATCATGATGAGTAGCCCTGAAGGGGCAAGTTATGAAAATAACGCCGCCAACATGGCAAAAATTGAAGAACGTTTAATGCCTTATTCCGAAGCGGGCGAACTAAGTCGAGTGCTGGTACGCGTTCCTGGCTGGGGTGGCAGCGGTGGTGTGGCAATTGTTGGTATGGCAGACTGGGATGAACGTAAACGTTCAACTTGGGAAGTAATGGATGAGATCAGTGCAAAAATGACTGAAGTCACCGATGTGCGCGCGTTTGCTATTATGCGCCGTGGTATTGGTGGCGGTGGCTCATCACGGCCCATTGAGTTTGTCCTGCAAGGTAATGATTATGCACAATTAGCTGATTGGCGAGACCGGATCATTGAACGTGCAGAGAAAAACCCAGGACTGGTGCGTATTGACCATGACTACAAAGAAACCTTCCCGCAGTTTTTGATCAGTATCGATAAAAACAAAGCGGCGGATTTAGGGATTTCAGTTTCGGATGTTGGCCGCACCCTTGAAACCATGTTAGGCCAACGCCGTGTTACCACCTTTATTGACCGTGGTGAAGAGTACGATGTGATCTTAAAAGGCACTAAAGCTGACTTTGCTGATCCTACCGATATATCAAATATTTACTTAAAATCACGCAGTGATGAACTGGTTCCTCTAGATAGCTTAATTAGCTTAAAAGAAGAAGCCACTGCATCAAGGCTAAATCGTTACAACCGAATGCGTGCTATTACTTTGAGCGCTAACCTCGCCGATGGTTATACCCTTGAAGAAGCGCTTAACTTTTTAAATAAAGTGGCAATGGAAGAAAACGAAATTGATGGCGCCATTGATTATAAAGGTGAATCGCAATTATATTATGAAGGTGCCTCAGCGATGACGTATGTTTTCATTCTAGCGCTTACTGTTACCTTCTTAGTTTTAGCCGCTCAGTTTGAAAGCTTTATGCACCCCTTTGTGATCATGCTCACTGTGCCACTGGGTTTGATGGGCGCAATGTTTGGTTTATGGGTTGCAGGACTAACCATAAACATTTACAGCCAAATAGGCATTGTAATGCTGATTGGTCTTAGTGCTAAGAACGGTATATTGATTGTCGAATTTACCAATCAATTGCGCGATAAAGGCGTAGAGTTTAGTGAAGCTATTTTACAAGCAGCAACCCAAAGATTGCGACCAATTATTATGACCTCTTTGACTACGGTAATGAGTGCGGTGCCACTAGTGCTAGCCTCAGGCCCTGGTGCAGAGAGCCGTATGGTAATTGGTGTAGTGGTGTTTACTGGTGTTATTGTCGCAACCATACTTACGCTATTTGTTGTTCCTGCGGCGTACTATGCGCTGGCTCGCAATACTCAGTCTCCTGAGTTTTTACAACAAAAGCTCAACCAACAAGAAGCTGAAAGGCCGCTAAAAGAGCTTTAATCTCATCGTAGCGTTGCAAACCCATAGCAACGCTACTTTTCACTTCAACACACTTCCCTGCCGTAATTAAATGAAATAATAAACCTCCTTGCTCGTTCTTCTGTTACGCTAGATAATCCGTGTAATTTAACAGCTTTAAGGAACAACTAAATGAGTATAACAAATGAAACTGCAACATTTGGTGGTGGCTGCTTTTGGTGTATTGATGCCGCGTTTAGGCGCGTGAAAGGCGTTTTACAAGTAAGCTCTGGCTATACTGGCGGCGAAACAACTGAGCCTACGTATAAACAAATTTGCACTGGCCTCACCGGCCACGCAGAGGTTGTACAGATTAAGTTTGACAGTAGCCTGATAAGCTACGAAACCTTACTGGCGATGTTTTTTACCCTGCATGATGCCACTCAGCTAAACCGCCAAGGTAATGATATAGGTACCCAATATCGAAGTGTGATTTATTATCATGATAGCGAGCAGCAAGCACAAACTAATCAATATATTGCAAAATTACAAAGCCAAATACGCGAAGATATCGTCACTGAAGTTAGCCCTGTAACCACTTACTACCCAGCAGAGCAGTATCACCAAGACTACTACAACGAAAACCCTGAGCAACGCTATTGCAGTTTATTGATAGCACCTAAGCTGAAAAAGTTTGAGAAAGACTATAAACAGTTTTTAGTAAACTAAGCAAAGTGCTAAATAAGCATTTTCATCTGAATATAAAAAAGCCCGACAAACAAAAGTGTCGGGCTTTTTTATTTAAGCTAGAACGAGATCAGAGCTGGTAACTTGCGCCAACAAAGAAGCGACGGTCAACTGTATTGTAGTAAAACACTTCGCCAGTTGCATAATCCATACTTGAATCAACCGCGTTGTATTGCTTATCAAATAAGTTTTCAACACGAGCAGAAAATGAAAGCGCACTGTTAAATTGATAATTTGCAGTTAAGTTCCATAACGTATAAGAACTAAGCTCTGTTACTTTACCTTGACGATCACTACGGTACTGCATATCAAAACCGGCATCAAAATCGCCCCACTGCTTCGCAACAGACCAGTTCACAGTACGTGGTGAAACATAAGTTTGTGCTACACCCGTTTCGGTATTTTCAGCATTTAAATAAGTAAAATTAAACTGATTATCAAAACCAAGTACTGTATTGGCAAAGCTAAACTCAACCCCCTCATGGCGTGCTTCATTTATATTTTCTGGCTGCCATTTACCAGCTGCATTAGGTGCCCATGCAATTAGGTTTTCAATATTATTTCTGAATATTGATATATCAAGCTTTGCCTGAGAAAAGTCTAAACTCAAACCTAACTCTTGGTTAGTTGATGTCTCTGGTGCTAAATTTGGATTACCTGGAGATAAAGGGTCAGGAAAATAAAGATCATTAAATGTTGGCGCTTTAAAGCCCGTGCTTTGGCTCAATCGAAGTGTTGCACGCTTATTTAAGTGATAACCAACAGCTGCGGCGTAAGTTGTTTCATTACCAAACTGCTCATCATCATCTAAACGCAATGCTAAATTTGCAATGAATTTATTATCATCAAAATAGCCCCCAAGAAATGCAGCTTTAGCTACTTTGCTATCCGCTAGATAAGCCTTACCATTAGTAAATATTTCATCTTTATACCAATTAAGCCCGCCATTAACGGTTAAAACTTGGCTTGCATTATAACTGCCGTGGTAATCAAATTGTTTACGTTTTGTTTTATAACTATTAGTAATAATCGCACCAGTGTAATCATAGCCTTTGTTGTCAGAATCATCGGTTGCAATAGCAACATTAATTGAGTGCTTATGATCGGTAAAGGATTTATCCCAATCCAGCCCTAGCTGATAATTTTCAAATTCATTATTTTCTACGATACTATCAATAGGCGAGAAAGCATTGTCGTATTGTGCATTACCTTCACTGTATTGACCCAGCGCTTTAAGCTCACCTAACAGCTTATCTGCATAGCGAATATTAAATCCTAAATTTTTGTTCTCATAACCATCTTCATCCGATGCTACGCCTTGCAATACGTCAAAGCCATCCGTTTTTTCAAACCCAGCATTAAACGACGCTTTAACAGCATCAACTACCGTTGTACCTGCAACTTGATAATTTTGATAAGCATCAGTACCAAATGTTGCATCTAGGCTGACGGATTCCTTTGTACGAGTAATAATATTGATCACACCAGCGAGCGCGTCAGACCCATAAACTGCAGCACGAGAACCTTTAACAATTTCAATGCGCTCTATTGAATTAAGAGGAATATTACTAATTGATTTATAACCAAGGGTTGCAGAGCCCGTACGTACGCCATCAATCAAAATAAGTGTATGTCGTGAGCTTGAACCGCGAAGTGACACGCCAGAACTTTGCCCAAAGCCACCATTGGAATTTATTTGAAAACCAACTTGGGTTGCTAGTAAACTCGGTAAATCACGGACATTACTTGTTTCAATATCACTGCGCTCAATAACAGTTACACTGGCAAGTACATCAGTAATTGATTGCTCAAATTTATTAGCGGTTACCGTCAGGCGTTCTATTGATTGCTCTGCAGACACAGAAAAAGACAACGCAGCGGCAATTGCTACGCATAGAGTAGATTTGTTTAACATGATATCCCCTGACCCGCGCCCACCGCACAAGTGATAGTAAATTGACTTCAAGGCCGGTCTCCGGACTTAACATAACTTGCTAATAAATTTAGCTAAAAGTATGTATCACCGTTGCGGGGGCAGTGTTGGACTTCGTTTATATCCTATAAACGCCACCAACTTCCCGATTATCTTGCTTTACTTAATCAACAACCTTGAAAAGTAACCACAAGCACCTTGAAAATAGGTCGCTATTGTGATTATTTTAAGCACAAAAGTCAATGGACGGCTATACATCTAAACACTCTAGGTTCTAGGAATAATCATAAGTTCTAAACTAAAAAAGCCAAACTACATTGCTGCAATTTGGCTTTTTCTAGCACCTAGAAACCTAGCTCCTAGCTTTCTAATCTCTAAAGTTTTTAAACTGAAATGGTTGCCCTAAATCAGCACTGCGTACTACTTGCATGGCTTCTTGTAGGTCATCACGTTTTTTGCCCGTTACACGTACTTCTTCGCCTTGGATCGCGGCTTGTACTTTTACTTTAGAGTCTTTAATGGCTTTAACGACTTTTTTAGCCATATCTTTTTCGATACCTTGCTTTAGCGCAACATTACGGTAAACATTTTTTCCCGCACGTGAAATATCTTGCAGCTCTAAACTTGATACGTCCATACCGCGTTTTGATATTTTGCTCGCTAAAATATCAAACAACTGCATAACCTGTGAATCAGCTTCTGCTTTTAGTTTAATGGTTTTATCATTAAGCTCTATTGACGCATCAACGCCTCTAAAGTCAAAGCGAGTTTCAAGTTCACGGTTAGCGTTATCAACAGCATTTTTTGCTTCGTTCATTTCGACTTCCGAAACAATGTCAAATGAAGGCATAAGTCTCTCCTAACAAGATATTTTTAATTCAAATTTATATTGTCGATAATTATACTATATAAATTTTATAAATCTTTACACTTTTCTATGCTTTGTTCAGGTGCGATACGAAATTTGTTTGATATACTGCGGTTCTATTTTTAAACGATTTAGGATTTTTCGTGACTCGGCGTGTTTATCAAACTCTATTTTTAATCAGTATTCTGGTATTTACCTTTTTGTTTGCCCGCGATTTTAGGGGCGTTGGGGTATCGTCACTGCCTCATCTAGATAAGTTAGTGCATTTTATTATTTTCTTTGTTCTGGCAGCCGTCATGGTCAGAGCGTTCAAGCTACCTGTATTCGTTCACCTCGTGTTATTAGCATTTTATGGCATCGCTATTGAGCTAATGCAAAGCACAATCCCTTATCGTAGCGCATCTGTTGCTGATGTTGTTGCTGACTTTTCTGGGGCTGCTAGTTTCTTTTTGTTGTTCGGTATTTATTCTCGTTTTAAAAAGAATCAAAATGGCTAATATATTCGTCGTTGGCGATGGTGCCATTGGGCTGCTCTATAGCCATTATTTGAGTCAACAGCACAGGGTTACCCTACTTACCAAGCATGCTATTGACGAACCTCGTTTTTATCAACAAGCAAACGCGCCAAAACAAGCAATTAATTGCCAACTGACAAACCTGACTCAATTATCTGAGCACGGCCAAGTCGATGTTGTTATTTTTACTGTTAAAGCATATCAAGTTGCCACCGCATTTAGGCAACTAAAGCCTTTTTTAAGCGCTCAATGCCAATTGATTTTATCTCACAATGGCATGGGTAATGTAGATGAAATAAATAGCGAACTTACAAAACAACAAGGACTATACTTTTTAACAACACGTTTAGCGGGCTACAAAGATACACCTTTTAGTGTGTTGCATACTGGTATCGGGAGCAGCATTTTAGGTGATTGTAACCAGCAAGCAAAAACACAACTCGCTGAAGTTAAAAATCTACTAAACGCTATTCCTGAATTAACAACCACAAATAATATACAACAATTACGCTTTGAAAAATTACTCGTTAATATTGCTATTAATCCACTCAGTGCGCTGCACAATGTGAAAAATGGCGCACTGACTGCACCACAGTTTAGTGGCATAATTTTAAATATCTTAAACGAAGCGTGTACCGTAGCAAATAAACTAGGTATCAATGTGCGACTTGCTGAAGCATTGGCGAACGCCTACCAAGTGATGAGTGATACCAAAAACAATTACTCATCAATGCATCAAGATGTCGCCCATAATCGCATCACAGAAATTGATGCGATGTGCGGTTATATTTGCCAAAAAGGCAATCAACTCGGTATTAATACCCCTCACAATCAATCTTTACTCGATGCTATCAGACATAAAAAAAGCGCGATTTAACTCGCGCTTGTTATTAATAACTATCAACCTTACGGACGATAAACTTTGACATTGGCTAAGCCATTTTCATGTAAAATAAGCGCCTGTAGCTGACTCATTACACCTCTAGTGCAATATAAGTAGTAATCTTTGTCTTGTGGTAGGTCTGCAAATTTGGTCGCTAAGCGGAAAAACGGCAAATGCACAACTTCTATCCCATCAATTTCAAGCGGTGCTGCATCTTCTTCTTCCGGCGGACGAATATCGACAACAACTGCATCAGCTGGTAAATCAGAAACTGACTCGGCCTCTTTTAGCTCTTGTTTGGCTTCGACGTCAATGTCACGAATATCCATAATACGTGCGTTATCAATAACAGTATCGAGAACATCAAAATCAAACTTCTGCTCTTCAGCTTCGACTACGGCAACTTTAGCTTTAACTGTAGGCTTTTTAGAGATCACACCACAGTATTCTGGCATAGTTTCGGCCATTTCTGCGGTGCCGATTTTACGAGCGATGTTTATAATTTCTTGTTTGTCGTGTTGGATCAGCGGGCGTAATATAAGCGTTTCGGTAACACGGTCAATCACACTTAGATTGGCTAATGTTTGACTTGAAACTTGGCCTAGACTCTCACCGGTAACAAGTGCTTGAATCCCCATTTTTTCAGCTATTTGGCTGCCTGCACGCATCATCATACGTTTGAGGATCACACCCATTTGACTGTTTTCAACATTTTCTAAAATTTCGGCAACAACGGGCTCAAAGTCAACACTGATAAATTTAACTTTATGGGTTGAGCTAAACTGCTTCCAGATATAGTAGCTGGCTTGTTTAACTCCAATCTCGTGCGCTGCACCACCTAAATTGAAGAACAAAAAGTGCGTACGAGCGCCTTTACGGATCATTTGATAACTAGCAACGCCCGAGTCAAATCCACCTGACATTAACGACAAGACATCTTCTTGCGTTGGTAATGGGAAACCGGCCATACCATGATGGGTGTGCGTTACTACGTAAGCTTTATCATCTTTAATTTCAAGGCGAATAGTTACTTCAGGATTTTTCAGTCTTACGCTGGCGCCATCGACGTGTTGATTTAACCCACCCCCAACATAACGCTCTACATCGGTAGAAGTGAAATCATGCTTACCTTGGCGTTTACAACGCACACAGAATGTTTTGCCAACAACAGTGTGACCAACCATATCTAGCGCTTTTTCGTAAATATCGTGCAGGTTTTCGTAGTTAGTTTCGGTCACTTCAATAAACTGCACGATACCTGGGATCCGTTGTAAGCCATCGATAAAATCAATACGCATTTGCGCGTCATCTAATTTAGTTACGACGGATATATTGTCCCAGTTATTTTGTACTTGTACTTTTTCGTCAAGCTTGCGTAATACAATTTTAATGTTGTTCTCTAACAACTTAGTAAAACGTTTTCGCACAGAACGGCTTTTAATGGCTATTTCAGGATGGAGTTTGACGATAAATTTAAGCATAGTTTACTCGTTAGACAATATTTAGGATTCACGCACCCACGTGTTGGGCGCGGGATTATAACAAAAAATCTAACGTCTAGGAAATAAACAACCGCTGCGTTTAATTAAACGGCACCTGCCTGTGCCGCTAATTTACTGTATTTTTCGCGTAACAAGTTAATTTTTGGGATGCTTTGCTCTGTACCAAATGCTTTAAAAAGTGCTAACACTTTTAAGATACCATTATAAATATCTTGCTGAATTAACTCACCGCTTAACCGTCTAGCTTTAATGTAAGGAGTCCAAAAACTGACAGTAATTTTTAGCATGTGAGCAAGCTCAACAGCATCTTCATCGTCAATTGCGATCATACCAACTTCACGCAGGCCAATTACAATTTCGCGCACTTGGCTTAACAAAGCTGCTTGGAACTCAATATAGTCTTTTTTCAGTACTTCGTCGCGAGATAAAATATCACCCAAATTGTCATAGAAAAAATGAAAACGCCACATCAACTCAAACAAAGCATCAAGATACCCAGTTAAGTGTGTCAGTGCTTCATCCTGCTTTTCCATTGGCACAAACTGAGTGTGCAAATGCTTACTATATAATGCAAAAATATGGCGAATAATGTCTTCTTTATTTTTAAAGTGATAATAAAGATTACCGGGACTGATGCCCATGTGAGAAGCGATATGATTGGTTGTTATCGCGCGCTCGCCATGTTGGTTAAATAGCATTATGCTAGTTGTAATTATTTTATCCTTGGTACTCATATCCTGCGACTCTGATTATTTTTATTAGAGTAAATGACCATAATTCACTCAGTATTATTAGCCGCGCAGTATATACAAATATAATCCAATAAAATACTACCTTGAAAATTTCTAATCCATAATTCGTAGTTATTGTTTCTTATTGAAATAAACTCATTTACAAATGAAAATATGCAGTCGCAATTTGCAGGCTGATCTGGACAACAAAGACTGTTAATATAACCCTCAAAATAACACTAAGATGATATTTATGAAAGTCACCGCAATTTACCCTGGTACCTTTGATCCATTAACCAATGGACACACAGATCTGATCCAGCGGGCAGCTAAAATGTTTGATACTGTAATTGTTGCAGTTGCTCACAACCCTAGTAAAAAACCCTGCTTTAGCCTTGATGAGCGGGTAGCAATTGCCAATAGTTTACTCACTCATTTAGATAACGTCAGTGTTATTGGCTTTTCTGGATTATTAGCTGATTTAGCACGCGATCATAGTGCTAATGTGTTGATCCGCGGTATTCGTGCTGTGTCTGACTTTGATTATGAGTTTCAGCTTGCCAATATGAATCGTCGTTTAAATCCTGATTTAGAGAGTGTTTTTTTAACCCCAGCTGAAAAAAACTCATTTATCTCTTCAACCCTCGTTAAAGAAGTCGCCCGTCATAAAGGCGATGTCAGTGAGTTTGTACACCCTATTGTAGTAAAAGCATTGCAGGAAAAGTTACACGGATGAAGTTAAATATCTATTTAAGCGCCTTAATTGCCATTGCTACACCGGCGTTTGCAACACCTTGGATTGAAAGTGACGACCCTTTATTACGCGCTTCAATTGAAATGCTCTTTAACCAAGGTGTGATTAAACAACCGATCAATAGTTATCCCCTAATGTGGCAAGGTATTGCCAGAGATTTAAGTACAATTGAAAGCAGCAGTTTATCAACACAGAGTCAATTTGCTTATCAACACGTAAAACATGCTTTAGATAGAGCTAAACAAGGCAGTAGCTCTGGTGTCAGGCTTAACTACAATAGTGAGCCAGCTTTGCAACAAAGCTTTGGTAAGCGCGATCAACAAAAAAGTGGTATAAATAGCTATGGCTCTATCACTGGCGACCGTGTTAGCGCCAAAGTCAGTGTTAATTACGCTGATGAGGCACTAGATGATGAATACACAAATTATCACGGCAGTTATTTAGCAGTATTAATCGGCGGCTGGTCTGTCAGTGCAGAGCAAGTAAGCCATTGGTGGGGACCCAGTAACGATAACGCACTACTGCTATCAAATAATGCAGCACCAATGAAAGGGCTACGGATAAACCGCGCTAACACCCAATATGTAGGTCCAAGCTGGCTCTCCTTTATTGGTAATTGGCAGTTAACCGGGATTTACGCGAAACAAAAACCGCATTTAAGTAATGGTGAAAAAGGCGACTACTGGGCTATGCGCTTTGCCAGCACACCACTTGCGGGGCTTGAGATTGCATTTAGCTCAGCGGGCTCTGATTATTTAACCAGCACAGAAATAGCCCCCAATTCGCTCGAACTGATAGCAACTAAGCAACGCTTAACCAGTTTAGATGCTAAGTACTCAACCAGCATCGCCAATCAACCGATTGCTTTTTATACTGAGCTAATGGGTAAAAATGACAGTGGTATTGCGCCCAGTGATCCTTTTTATACCCTTGGTGTAGAGAGTTTTTTTGGTGATCAAAAACAGTTATTAAAAACCTATTTTGAATATTCAAATACCCAACAAGATTGTACGGCCCAACTTAGCTGTAATGAGGCTAATGAAAGCTTTACGAACTATGCCCAAGCCTATAATCATAAAGACCGCTTAATTGGCTCTGCAACACCACAGCAAAGTAAATCAGCAGTATTAGGTGCGCATTATCATACTATGAACGGTTATGGCGGCTATGCGAAGTTACGTTGGTTTAAAACTGACATCACCGACTTGACTCAAGTCGCTGAAACGTTTGAACGCTTACAATTAGAGCTTGGTTATCAGCAGGCTATTTTTAGTGGTTTATGGAAGATCAGCGGCTCAGTGTATAAAGACGAACTTGCTAACGAGTCTGATACCAACAGCGCATTAAAAACCAGCTGGGAATATCGGTTTTAAGTGTTCTAAACAAGGGCCTGATGTTTATTTAGGCCTTTGATTATCAAAGCCTTTCGTAATAATTTGCTTAAGCCTAAAAAATCTTTATTTATAGCTAAGGCTGTTATCATCATCACATCGCATATATTAACGCCAAAAGAATAAACTGACCAAAGCCACCAAGGCTCAGAATTTGATCGCACATAGATATCGCAATAAATTGCTGTAATTAAAATGGCATTTAAGATAAGTCCACACACAATATAGCAATTAACTGGAGAGGGGCTAATCTTTTGATATCGGATCAAAAACCCAATGCATATAAGAGTGAGCAAATCGTATATAAACCAGTTCAAATAAGTAATAGATACTAAAGGGAAGAGTTCACTCGTTATATAAGAAAGCGCCATTATAAATGAAAATAGTACTATGCTTTTATTAGGGTTATTTATGTACAGTACCCAATTTAATAAAAAGACCATTAAGAATCCCCACTCGATAAATACACCGATGTACGGACCAACTACGTCATTTATAAACATAAGCTAAATGGAGTGTTTTACATGATGTGTTTTAAATAATGCTTTAATTGCATTTTTAAGCCTAATCAAACCTAAAATGTCACGATCAACAATCAAGGCTACTATCATTGTAAAATCAATGATATTCACACCGAAAGAATATATATCCCACAGGAACCAAGGTTCTGTATTTTCAATAATATGAAGATCGTAATACATACAAAAGAAAAGAAATGTATTCGTTGAAAGACCTGTTATAACATACGTAAATGCTGCTGACTTTAAGCCTGAACGAGCCAAAAGAGCACCAAATATAATTACTGCCAATGTTGCAATATCATAAAGCGCCCATTGAAGATAAATTCCCGAAGTTTCAAACCAAGTAAATAGATGATCACTTATAAAATAAGATACAAAAGCAACAAAAGATGTAATTAATAAAACATTATCTCTTTTTAAATCAGCTACCCATAAAAAAAGATTGAAAAAGAAAGCCATCATGAAACCCCAAACGACAAGGGCACCTAAAGATAAACCAAAATGTTCTGTTAAATACATCTGTCACTCATAGTTATCTATCTAGGGCGTTTATCAGGATCTAATACGATAATCCCGCCACCGCGTTGAATTTCAGCTTCGCCTTTTGATGCTAACAAAGCCTCATTAGATATAGACACTGTATCAGATTGTAGGGTTTTATTACTAGCGCTTTGTTCAAGTGCTGGCTTTGATTGTTGCATATTATTATATGCTTGCATTTGTAATTGGCTGTTAGCTGTAACTTGCATAAGATTAATCCTTTCAATAAATGTTGAATAAAATGACTTATTAAATAAGCCACTGTTTTTAACGCTCTGATAACTGCTTGGCGCTTTTAAAGATGAACTCACGCTGAGCCATCTTACACCTAAGTAATAAGCAATTACTGATCCAACATTTAAAAAAAACGATCTTTTTTGATCTTTTATTTGCTACAGCTAACCAATACAACAGGTCATACCAGATGTAGCAAAACATAAAAAAACGCACAGGGATAACCGTACGCTTTTTATATCCAGGGATTTTAAGCCACGTTTTTACACGGGATCTCCGTACTCGTACTTAGCTTTAAAATAAATTCCATTGCGACTTCGTCACAATTGTCTCTGCGTAAACACAGTTCACAATCTTTCATTACCTTTTCCGGTAAGCTGTCTTTAGTACAGAATGTGAAACCTTGTTTTTCAAAGAAATCAGGTACTCGCGTCAAAACAATGATGCGATTGAGTGCCAATTTTTTGGCTTTAACTAATAAATGTTCAACTAACTGACGACCTTGCCCTGTAATACCTGTTTCAGGATCTATACCTAGTGAACGAATTTCAGCAAGACCAGTATCATAAATATACAATGATGCGCAGCCCGCGACTTCTCCAGCAACTTCGGTAACTGCAAACTCATTGATTGAATGTACCATGTCGCTTTTAGCACGCGGTAAATTTTCACCTACTGTAGCCCAGTGCTGGATCAATTTAGCAATTGACTCTACATCGTCAAGATTAGCGTCACGAACTGTTATTTGCTGTTTTTTTTTGGCATCTTTAACTGCAACTGTAACTTGCTCTAAAGATGTACCACCAAGTGCTTGGCGCGCTTTTATACATGCGTCTATCTCTAGTACAGCATATACGTCCTGTGCAAAAATACTATGCACCGATTGGAATTGTTCTAAACTTAAATCTTCTAAGTTATTCCCTTGTGCGATAGCCATTTGTACCAACACACCAACAATATGATGACCTTCCCTAAAAGGGATCCCTTTGGCGACTAAATAGTCAGCAAGCTCTGTCGCATTTGAATGCCCGCCCTTAGCAGCGGCTAAAGTACGATCGCCATTTACTTTTATACCTTTGATACACGCTTGCGCCATATGAATACAAGCTAGCCACGTTGGCATGGCATCAAATAAGCCTTCTTTATCTTCTTGCATATCTTTATTATAGGCAAGTGGCAGTGCTTTTAACGTCATCATCATGGCACTAAAGGCACCAAATACACGCCCTGTTTTGCCGCGGATAAGCTCTAGCGCATCGGGGTTCTTCTTTTGTGGCATCAATGATGAGCCTGAAGTAACATTATCTGCTAACTCAATGAAACCCGCTTCACCCGAATTATAAAAGATCAAATCTTCTGACATACGCGATAAATGGATCATAGAGATTGATGCACAGCTTAATAGCTCAACCACAAAGTCACGATCTGATACGGCATCTAAACTATTTTTAGTCGCAGCGGTAAAACCTAACCCCACGGCAAGTGCTTGCCGATCAATTGGGTACGCAGTACCGGCAAGTGCCCCACTGCCCAAAGGGCAAAAATTCATTCGCGCTTTAGCATCTGCTAAACGGCTTTCATCACGTTCGATCATTTCCACGTAAGCCATACACCAATGACTAAACAACAATGGCTGAGCACGTTGTAAATGGGTATAACCAGGTAAGATAGTGCCCAGCTCACGTTCAGCTAAAGCGATAAACTCACCTTTTAACTGACCAAGCGCCGTAAGTATGTGAGCGGCGGTATCACGACACCATAAACGAAAGTCAGTAGCGACCTGATCGTTACGACTACGTCCGGTATGTAATTTTTTAGCTAAGTCACCCACTTTTTCGATCAATGCAGCTTCAACATGTGAGTGAATATCTTCAGCTCCTGACGTTGCCACAGCTTGTGGATCAGCTTTTACTTCGTCGAGTAATTCATATAACGCAGCGACTAACTTTTTGTGTTCATCACTACTTAATACGTCAACCTGCTTAAGGGCACCTGCCCACGCTACAGAGCCAACTATATCTTGCTCTGCGAGTTGATAATCGAAGGGAAGTGAGTCGTTAAATTGTTTAAACGCCTCATCTGGACCCGTAGAAAAACGTCCGCCCCATAATGCCATGAAATCTCTCCAAACCCTGAAATTGCCCCGCCTTATTGTTACGAGGCTGTAGTAAAATTACTTCTTCGCTAGTGCTGAAATTCTGCTTGAAAGCGAGAATAAACGAATAAAGCCTTCAGCATGCGATTGGTCGTAAACATCATCTGCACCAAACGTAGCAAAATCTTCGCTGTATAAGCTATTAGGTGATTTTTTCTGAACCGCTGTTACTTGGCCTTTATAAAGCTTAAGAATAACTTCACCAGTAGCAACTGTTGATAACGCTTCTGCGCCCGCTAAGATTGAATCTTTAAGTGGTGTAAACCAACGACCGTCATAGACTAAATGTGAAAACTCGCCGCCCAGTACTTCTTTCCATTTGCGGCTTGCTTTATCAAGTACTAACTCATCAATCGCTTGTAATGCCGCCATGATCACTGTGCCACCAGGGGTTTCATAACAACCACGGGATTTCATGCCCACTAAACGGTTTTCAACGATATCAACCCGACCAACACCATGCGGGGATGCAATATCATTAAGTTTAACTAGACAGTCATACGGTTTAAGCTGCTCGCCATTGACAGCAACAACTTCACCTTCAACCACGTTTAAGGTAACAAATTCAGGCTCATTGGGTGCTTGCTCTGGTGAGTTAGTCCAAGTCCACACTTGCTCACTTGGTTGGCACCACGGATCTTCAAGCTCGCCACCTTCATGAGAAATATGCCATGCGTTTGCATCACGGCTGTAGATTTTAGTTGCCGATGCAGAACATGGAATATTACGCTCTGCCAAGTAATCAAGTAATGACTCACGGCTTGATAAGTCCCACTCACGCCATGGCGCAATAACTTGAAGATCAGGCGCAAGGGCCGCAAAACAAGATTCAAAGCGCACTTGGTCATTACCTTTACCAGTACAACCATGAGAAAGTGCATCAGCACCTACTTTACGAGCAATCTCAACTTGCGCTTTAGCAATAATAGGACGTGCCATTGACGTACCTAATAAATAAGTACCTTCGTAAATTGAACCGGTTTTTAACGTTGGGTAAATATAATCACTTACCATTTCGTCTTTTAAGTCAACTACATAACATTCAGACGCACCAGATGCGATCGCTTTTGCTTCAACGCCTTCAAGTTCTTCAGCACCTTGACCTACATCGGCAACAAACGCGATAACTTCACAACCGTAGTTTTCTTTTAACCATGGCACGATGGCTGACGTATCTAAACCACCAGAATAGGCTAATACAACTTTTTTAATAGAACTCATTGGTGATACCTTACACAAAATTTGGATTTAATAATGAAACAAGCAATGCGTTTTGCGCATGCATACGGTTTTCTGCTTGTTGTATAATTTTTGACGCCGGACCATCCATTACCTCAGAAGTAATTTCAAATTCACGGTGTGCTGGCTGGCAATGCATTACAGTGTCAGCCCCAGTCTGTTTAAGCAACGCCGCATTTAATTGATACGGCATGTACTTTTCTTTTACTTGTTCAAGTGGCGTATCATCGCCCATTGATACCCATGTATCGGCATACACTGCGTTAGCGCCTACAGCCGCTTCAACACGATCACTCACCATCACTGATGCACCATTCATTGCGGCAATTTGCTCAGCCTGCTTTAAAATTTGCGAGTCTGGTGAACTGCCTTTAGGGCATACGGCAACAAAATCTGTGCCTAAAGTAGCCGCAAGTAACATCAGTGAATGCGTTACGTTGTTGCCTTCACCTAAATAAGCTAATTTTAGCTGGCTTACATCGCCATATACTTCTTGCAGTGTTAGAAAGTCAGCAAGTGCTTGGCATGGATGATATAAATCGCACAAACTGTTGACCACAGGTACGCTTGAAAATTCAGCAAGTGTGGTTAATGTTTTATGCTGATATACCCGCGCCACAATACCGTCAGCCCAACTGGCAATGTTCAATGCAAAGTCTTTTACTGATTCACGTGCGCCCATGGCGCCATTTTGTGAATCAAGATACACCGCATGTCCACCTAACTTATTAATACCTATATCAAATGACAAACGCGTACGTAAGCTTGGTTTTTCAAATAAAGTAACCACCGATTTGCCAGCCAGTGCTTGACTAAAATCAGCGGGGTTTGCTTTAATTTTTTGCGCTAAGTTAAGTAATTTAAGTGCGCCTTGTTGGTCTAACTCTAGACCCGATAAAAAATGATTAAACATATAAAACCTATGGTGTAATTTTTGTTCCGACGTGCTCACCCGCGAGTAGAGCAATTAAGTTTTCTGGCTTTTGCCAGCTCGAAATGTAAACGCCACGTCGTAAGTGCTGGGCAGCAAGAAGGCTGGTCTTTACTTTGACCTCCATCCCACCCAAAATTACTCCTTCTGCAATTAAAGTATTGATCTGGTTTGTGTCAAGTTGATGTAACGGCTGTTTATTTGCATCAAGTACAGCTTCTACATCAGTCATAAAAATAATTTCCGCATTAAGCTCTTTAGCTATTGCCGCCGCCGCTTCATCAGCGTTTACGTTATACCAAAGGCCATCTTCACCAAAGCCGATAGAGCTGACCAGAGGTAAACGACCGAGTTTTAATAACTCCGGTATCACACTTTGCACACCGCCGTCACAATTACCAACTTGACCAAGTGCTTTGAGTTTTTGTGACGAAATAATGCCCGCTTCGTATAAACTAAGCCCGACGGGTTTATGACCTGCGATAATTGCTTGGCTCATTAATTGTTTATTAGCACACCCAGCAAGCGCGCCAACAATATAAGGCATTTGCTCTTTTGGACTGATGCGTAAACCTTGATGTTTCGCACTAGCAAAACCAGCCTCAGTCAACCAATTATCAACTAGTGAACCGCCACCATGAACGATGACAAATTGTGCTTGAGTTTGCGATGCAAGCGCCTCAAATAACGCTTTAGCCGCGTCTTCTGTATTGAGTACTGCACCACCGAGTTTAATGACCCATGTTTGCATTACTAACTACCCTTTTAAACCTGTACTATGGGCAATACCCATGGCTAAATTAATGCACTGCAATGCTTGCCCTGCAGCACCTTTTAATAAGTTATCAATAGCTGCCATCACAATTAGCTGCGTACCTTGCTGCTGCCATGCAATATCAACGTAAGGCTGCTTTGCAACTCCTTTAATTGATGGCATTTTATTACCAAGCAATCTGATCAGTGGCTCATCAGCAAGCACTTGATAAGCTTGTGTAACTTGCTCTGGTGTAACTCCAGGTTTCAATTGCACATAAATAGTTTCTAAAATACCGCGTGGAAAATTACCTAAATGCGGCGTAAATAACACCTTGTGACCTAAATGCTGCTCAATCTCAGGACTGTGTCTATGATTAAACAATCCATAAGGTGCTAACGACACTTCACAAAAATGCGTGGCTACACTAGCTTTACGCCCCGCACCGGTTACACCCGATACAGCATTAATAATAATGGTTTGATAGGCTAATAAGCCGGCTTGTTGCAAAGGTTTTAACGCATTCAGCGCTGCTGTTGGATAGCAACCAGCCACAGCGACTAACTGCGCTTTAGCGATTGCTTCACTATTCCATTCAGCCAATCCGTAAGCCGCTTCACTGAGTAATTCCGTATGTTGATGCTCAAAACCATAATAAGTTTGATAATCTTCATTACTGCTTAAACGGTAGCCACCCGATAAATCAAATACTTTTTTGCCCATGCTTAAAAAACGTGGCGCTAAGTCAACACTCACTTTATGATCAGTACACAAACATACAAAATCGGCCGACTTTTCAATATCGTTATAAGCGCTATCACTAAGAGGCAATAAAGGAGAATCAAGCAAACCTAAATGCTCAGGATACAAGTCACTTAATAATTTACCCTTATCTAAGCTTTGCTCAGATACATAGCAACCAGCTAAGGTTAATTGCGGGTGTTTTACTACCAAACTTGCTAATTCTGCGCCGCTATAGCCACTTGCGCCAATAATCACTACTTTCATTCGTTACTCTTTTTGGTTTTTTGTTACTACATATATATTCAAATCGGGTTTAACAGTGCATAAAACACTATTTTATGAATGAAATCTGGTTATCGTCGTTTTATATTCATTGCGTCGCTTTAATATATTTATGCTTAAAAAGTGAATTGATATTCATCATAAATACTTTTATATTGTTATGCAATTAGATTGAATACTTATTTTGGATTTTTTTATGTCATTACCGTCTTTTTTATCTATGTATCAGCAATTGATTGCTGCACCTTCAATTAGTGCCATGGATGAGTCATTGTCTATGAGCAATAAAGGGGTGATCGATTTATTAGCTACTTGGTGTACAAGTCTTGGATTTGAATGTGAAATTACTGAGTTGTCGGGCCCTAAAGGTCGTTTTAACTTACTCGCAAAACGTGGCCAGGGAGATGGTGGTTTAATGCTTGCCGGTCATACCGATACAGTCCCATTTGATGATAGTCGTTGGAACTATAATCCGTTTAAATTAAGTGAAGATAACAATAAATTATATGGTCTAGGCAGTATTGATATGAAAGGTTTTTTCGCTTTTGTATTACAGGCAATCAGTGAACTAGATAAGAATATTCAAACACAGCCAATTTTGATTCTAGCTACTGCCGACGAAGAAACCACCATGGCCGGTGCACAGCAAGTTTGTCAGCATAAAAACTTAAAGCCAGCTCGGTGTATTATTGGTGAACCTACTGATATGACACCTGTTTTCACACATAAAGGACATATGAGCAGCGCGATTCGCGTAGTCGGTCGTTCCGGACATAGCTCTGATCCTGAACGTGGTTTAAATGCCATTGAAGTGATGCATAAAGTTATTGCAAAACTGTTAACTTTAAAAGAGCAATTAAAGAATAAATATGCAGTTGAGCATTTTGTTATTCCTTACCCTACTTTAAATCTAGGACACATTCATGGTGGCGATAATGCAAATCGCATATGTGGCTGCTGTGAAATGCATATTGATATGCGCCCTTTACCGGGTCTAAGTGTGCAAGAACTGCAAATGATGCTGTTAAAAATAGCCACAGAGATCAATAACCAATATCCAGATTCAGTCAGTGTAATGGATATGCACGAGCCAATCCCCGCTTTTACTGGCAGTACTGATTCGGCATTAGTTAAACTGGCAGAAAAAATATCAGGAGAGCAAGCAGTTGCAGTGAACTACTGTACTGAAGCGCCATTTATTCAACAATTGGGTTGTGAAACGATTGTGATGGGACCGGGTTCAATTAATCAGGCTCACCAACCCGATGAATTTTTGGCGATGGAAAAAATTAAACCATCTCAACATATTATCACTGAAATGATCAGAACATCGTGTTTTAGCTAACAAAGAAAGTGCTGCTTGCGTTATCCCCACGCAACCTGGGAATAACGCAACTGTTACTGCTCAGTCCATGTATTTCTTAAGATATTTCTTAAATACAGGATCTGTTTTAGCCAGCTCTTTTTGCTCAGCAAGTATATCTTTTAAAATACTCTCTGATGTCAGCGGATTTGCAAGTACGACTCGAAATACCACTGTAGGTTGATGATCATACTGCGCGGGAGTTAAACGGGTACGGGACACAAATGAACGACCGGCTTCACGTTGGCGTTTTTGCATACTGGCAGTAAAACGATTTAACGAGGCAAAGATATCCAAACGCGTTTGTTCATCTGCTTGAGCTATTTTTTGTTTTATCTGTTTTGGCACATAACGGTATGTCAGTAAACATAACTCAGGTTCTGAGATCAGCTCAAAGTCGTCATCTGCTTTCACTAAATCAGCAAAGTAACGGGCTTTTTCAATCCCTTTATCTATTAAGATTTCGTAGCCTTTACGGCCAATAACGCGTAAGCAAGCATGCACTAACATAGCCATACCAGGACGACTACCTTCAAGTGTGTGGCTGCCTAAATCTTTAGAGCCTTTACGTAAAATATATTCTGCATGATGTTCTATAGCATCCGTAGCTGTAGGATCTTTAAATAGCACTAACCCAGCGCCCATTGGCACATACATTTGTTTATGAGCATCGATGGTAATTGAATCTGCTCGCTCAATACCTTTTAGTAACGAGCGGTATGTACTAGAAAGCAGCGTAGCTCCTCCCCATGCTGCATCTACATGAAAATGGCAGTTAAGTTCAGCGCTTAAATCAGCCATAGCATCGAGAGGATCAATATTACCGGTTTCAGTCGTGCCAGCGACCCCAACAATGGCCATCACTTTTATACCTTGCGCTGCTAGCTCATGGGCTTTGGCGCGCATTGCATCAACATCAACCTTATTGTTATCTGCAGTTTTAATGGCAATAAAGTTATCACGACCAATGCCAAGTAAATCAGCTGATTTTCCTAGCGAGTAATGGCCACGTTCAGAAATAAGTACTGCAAGGCCTTTATATCCATAATGCAACATTGCACTGATCAAACCTTGTGAACCAATCCCTTTAAATTCACCGTCCGCTTTCAGTAAGCGATTACGAGCAATCCACAATGCGGTAATATTGGCGATTGTGCCACCCGAACAAAAAGCACCTAGCGACGTTTTCGCACTGTGCATCCATTTGCTATAAAAACTGTCATCTTGCCCGTATGCCAAATGATGCATCATACCAAGCACTTGGCGCTCAAGTGGAGTAAATGCTTTGGAGGTTTCTATTTTTACTAAGTTTTGATTAAGGCCAACCATCAACTTAGAAAGTGGCAATACAAAATGCGGTAATGCTGACGTCATGTGACCAATAAAGCTTGGCGCAGCGGTATGCACTGAATGAGCGACAAGTTGCTCCATAATATCTTGCGCATAAGCAGATACAAAAGTCGGATCTTCTGGGATCGCTGCCGATTGAAAATCTTTTTCAATCTCATGCAATGGCTTTTCAATTGCCGCTATGTTCTCATTCAAAAAACCTGCTAAATTGCTCGAGATCTCAAGTTCGATTTTACTCAAAGTTGAGTCTGGTGCTTCAGGCACAGTAAATATACGCATCAGAGTTTCTTTAGAGGCGACGGCACAACGCTTTTGATCCATCTTTATACCCAGTGAATGTAGCTTTGTTTAGCTGAAGATCCATATCAATGAACTCCATCGCTAATAACGCCAAAACTACAATGATTCTATGAAATGCGTTAACTTTACTGTAATAGAGTAGAAATGTCTCGTATAAAGCCACAAAAGTAGCCAATTGCATGACAAATTAATGATAAGTTGATTAATATTTATCATTAATTTGGCTAACTATATTTTTATAGGCGATACAGCCTTTTTTTGTATAATAGAAGGGCTAATAAATCAAGGAAGAGCATGATAAATACAAATTTACGGACAAATTGGATAATCGCGGGTTTCATACTGTTTTTTATCAGTTTATTAAGCTACATCTATTACACCTACAACAGCACCCGTAACGATATTATGCACAGCGTCGATACTCGATTACTCAATGCCGCATTAAGTGTCAAGCATATACTTGGCGATGACTATCATCAAAAAATCAATGCAGGCCAATATATATCATCAACCGAATACCAACAAAAAAGTCGGCAACTTTCAGAGTTTGCTAATGCGTTAAATATCGCTTATGTGTACGCCATGATATTAAAAGACGGTAATGTACATTTTAGTGCATCGAGTTACACTCAAAACGATCAAAATACCGGTAGAATCACCCAATTACTCGATCTTTACCCTGAAGCAACTGCCGCTAATATTGGCGCATTTTATTCAACAGAGCCGGTGTTTGAAATATCAAAAGATCAATGGGGACATTTTAAAACAATTTTTGTCCCTTTCGTTGATGCCAATGGAGTCACCTACTTAACAGGGGCCGATATCACCATATACGATCTCAATCAGCGATTAGCGCAAAGTGTATCTAAAGCTGCGGGCATGGCCATTTTTTTCTTTTTTATTGCTCTGTTGGTAGCCGGTATTTATGTGTATTTATTGAAACGTGCAATTTCAACCGATACCAGTAGTGGCTTTGCCAATCATATTGCACTTGAATATTATATTAAAAACTCCCCTAATCATCATCTGCAACTTGCTGTTATTTGGGTAAATGAAGTTGAAGATATAAGCAGTTTTTATGGTACTGAAGTAGGCGACCGCGTTATGAAAAACTTGTTGCAACACTTCAAAAAGCGCCGCCCTGCGGGTAGTCAGATGTTTCGTCTAACGACCAACAAAATAGTCCTCATCGCTCCTTTGGGTAAAGATAATGCAGGTTTTCTCGAGGTGATCCAAGCCTATAATTGCAGTACCCCATTACTTACCGACCCTTTTATATACATCACCTTGTGCGCAGGCATCGCCAGTGGCAATAAATCAATGTTACTTGAAAATGCCCATATTGCCGCATTACAAGCCAAGCAGGGACGCCACACTGTGGTCAATTACTCCAGCGCACTACATGATGTAAAAAACCAATATCAGTATAATGTAGCAATGGCAAAAGAAGTACGTGAAGCATTTGAGAACAACAGAATTGTGCCTTATTTTCAGGCAATTTATGATAATGAAACGAATGCCATTATTCAGTATGAATGTTTGGCTAGAATGATCACCTGCCATGGTGAAATTCTTAAACCAGAATCGTTCTTAGATGTCGTTAATCGCTCTCGCATGGATGGCATGCTCACCCGCACTATGCTCACACAATGCTTTGCACGATTTAGAAAAACCAGTACGTGCTGGAGCATCAATATTACAGCCCAAGATATGCTTGATCCAAGCCTTGCTGAATTTTTGGAAAACGAATTTAAACGCTATCCACTACCGAGTAATATTACCTTAGAACTATTGGAAACCGAAGCTATCGCAAATTTTTCTGAAGTAAAAGCATTTATAACCATGGTTAAAAATCGTGGTATACGGGTAATAATTGATGATTTTGGTACAGGTTATTCGAATATCTCTAATGTACTAAAATTAGAAGTAGATGGTATTAAGCTTGATGGTAGTTTGATCAGACAGATCATTCACGATAAAGACATTTATCTATATGTTGAGCATATTGCCAACTTTGCAAAGCAACTCAACTTACAGCTAATTGCTGAGCATGTAGAGAGTAAACCTATCGCCAACGCGCTTAAAAAAGCAAATGTGACGCTAATGCAAGGCAATTACTTTGCCGAGCCTGTGCCACATATTACTGCAAATAAAAATCAACCGTATCCAATCTCTTAACCTGAACTCAGGTTAAGAGATATACGAAAACATTAACTTATAAAACACTTAATTTTTATTTCGAGCCAGCATTTAAATTAATCACTAAACGGTGACTTTGTTGACCACTTGCCCAATATTTACGTTCAAATGGCGTAACTGCCAGGTCATTTTGATAAAGTTCGACTGTGCAGTCGTGTCCGGTGAGCTTCAGTGCTTGAGCAAACTCTTTAACATAAATATCCCAATTGCTGCGAACTTCTAACAGCCCACCTAATTTAACGATAAATGGAAAAATAGCAGCGCCATGCCAGCGACGTTGAATATGCTTCGCTTTTGGCCACGGATTTGGATACAGCAAATAATGATGTGTGGGTTGCCAATTAGCCGCCACTGCGAGTCGCCAAAAGTCATTTAAATCGGCTTGCACTAAAATGTACTGACCTGAATCGGTTTGTTTATATTCAATATCATGCTTATCCAAACGATGCGATGACTTATCAATTCCTATAACTAACGCATCAGGGTGTCGTTTAGCTAAATTAGCCGTGCTTTCACCTACCCCACAACACGAATCTAAAATAATGGGCCCATTAAAAGCCTGCACTTTTTCATTTACTTGATCAAACGCCGTTTGCGTATGAGCTGCAATGGGTTTTTTAAACTGGGCAGTTAAATGCTTGTTAACTATATCATCCAGCTTTTCATGTAAGCCTTGTTGATTCGATACAATACTTCGTGAATTTGC
This sequence comes from Pseudoalteromonas sp. SG44-8, assembly GCF_014164125.1. Taxonomy (NCBI): domain Bacteria; kingdom Pseudomonadati; phylum Pseudomonadota; class Gammaproteobacteria; order Alteromonadales; family Pseudoalteromonadaceae; genus Pseudoalteromonas; species Pseudoalteromonas sp. SG44-8. The sequence continues at coordinate 45,711 of NZ_JACJEQ010000016.1, forward strand.
ATCACTCATTAGTGTCTTAACCCCACACCTTTTTTAATTAACGTTAAAGCTAATATAAATAAGGCTGTAATAAATAATAACAACACGCCAAATGCGACAGTTAAATCAACATCCGACACGCCTAAGAAACCATACCTAAAGGCATTAACCATATAAATAATTGGATTAACCTGCGATACGCCTTGCCAAAACTCTGGCAATAAAGTGATTGAGTAAAACACACCACCTAGATAGGTCAATGGCGTTAAAATAAAGGTCGGAATTATACTGATATCGTCAAAGCTATTAGCATAAATAGCATTGATCAAACCGCCTAAAGCAAATACCGCAGAAGTTAAAATTACTGTCGCGATGATCACAAAAATATTATGGATTTGAATATCAACAAATAATAACGACACACACGTAACAATTAATCCTACCAGCATGCCACGGGTCATGCCGCCACCCATATAGCCAAGCACAATAATATAATTAGGCACGGGTGCAACTAACAGCTCTTCAATGCTTTTTTGAAACTTGGTTGAATAAAAGCTTGATGCCACATTAGAATACGAATTAGTGATCACCGACATCATGATAAGACCCGGTACAATAAACTCCATATAACTAAAGCCCCCCATATCACCAATACGAGAGCCTATAAGATTACCGAAAATCACAAAGTACAAACTCATAGTGATTGCCGGCGGCACGAGTGTTTGTACCCAGATACGCAAAAATCGAATGCACTCTTTAAACCATAAACTCTTTAAGGCTACGCCATATTTAAACATCTACTTGCCCCGCCCTTGCTCTAGTAAACCTACAAACAACTCTTCTAATCGATTAGCTTTATTACGCATGCTAAGCACGGTATTGCCCTGCTCGGTTAATGCTGTAAATACTGCATTCAAGCCCTGTGATTTGGCTACTTCAACCTCAATAGTATGATCATCAGCCATAGTAAACTTATAACCATCAAGCGTAACGGTAACTGGCTGTACAGGCTGTTTTAAATCAAGAATAAAAGTTTCTTTATCTAATTTGGCAAGCAGTGCTTTAATGGTGGTGTTTTCAACGATAATGCCGGAATCAATGATCGCGATATTTTTACACAGCAGTTCGGCTTCTTCTAAGTAGTGAGTGGTGAGAATAATCGTCACCCCCTGCTCATTAATTTGTCTTAAAAAATCCCACATCGAGCGGCGTAATTCAATATCAACACCGGCGGTTGGCTCATCTAAAATTAGCAGTTTTGGTTCATGCATTAACGCGCGAGCAATCATTAAACGACGTTTCATGCCACCTGATAGTGTTCGTGCTTGTTTGTCTTTCTTTTCAAGTAAGCCTAATTGAGCTAAATATTTATCCGCTCGTTGATGCGCCACCTTACGGGGAACTCCGTAATAACCCGCTTGATTTACCAGTATTTGCGTCAACGTTTCAAACTGGCTAAAGTTAAATTCTTGTGGCACTAAGCCTAGTTGTGATTTAGCGGCTTCTAAATCTGAATCGATGTTGTGACCAAACACCTCTACTAAGCCTTTGGTTTTATTAACCAATGATGAGATCACGCCAATGGTAGTTGACTTACCCGCGCCATTTGGGCCTAACAAGGCAAAAAAATCACCTTCATATACTTTTAGATCAACGCCTTTAACGGCTTCAACACCATTTTTATATACTTTGGTAAGGCCTTCAATATTCAAAGCCAATGCTTTACTCATGATTTACCCTCCCCATAACCCCAACGTTTAGTTAGCGTATGTTCAATATTTAAATGATCTAAAATACGTGCAACCATAAAATCAACTAAGTCGTTAATGGTTTGCGGTTGATGATAAAACCCCGGTGCAGCTGGCATAATTGTTACCCCGAGCTTTGCGAGCTTTAGCATGTTTTCTAAATGGATTTCACTAAATGGCGTTTCTCGTGGCACTAAAATTAACTGACCACGCTCTTTAATCACGACATCAGCGGCGCGCTCTAATAAATTATCAGAGGCCCCCATCGCTATTGCAGAGACCGAGCCTGCACTACACGGGCACACGACCATTTTTTTCGGCGCTGCAGAGCCAGATGCCACAGGGCTAAACCAGTTATCTTTACCAAATACTTGTAACTGGCCTGGCTGTGCTTTAAATAAGCTACTTAATTGTTCGGTGGCTTTATCTTCATTGGCTGATAATTTAATGTTTGATTCAGTATCTAGCACTACACGCGCCGCGCTTGAGATCAATACATACACGCGAAACTGCTGCGCGAGCAATACTTCAAGTAATCGTAAGCCATATGGCGCGCCTGACGCACCACTAAAGGCCAGCGTTATGGTTTCTTTATATTGCACTGTCGCTCCGGTTTATTTCTGGATAAATTTATGCTGCAAAGCTGTTATCAATGAGTCATGAAGGCCATTAAAGCCACCATTACTCATGATCAAAATATGTTGTTGCGGTTGCGCTTGGGAGACTACTTGTTCAACGATCTCATCTGTATTACTCAAGCATACCATGCCTGCCTGTTTGGCTTGCTCACTTAACGACCAGGTTAAATTATCTGGCTCGAATAAATACACATCATCAGCATCAGCTAATGACGCCAATAACGTATGTTGATGCACGCCCATTTTCATAGTGTTTGAGCGCGGCTCTAATATCGCAATAATTTTTTCATTGCCTACTTTTGCACGCAACCCAGCAAGCGTTGTAGTGATAGCTGTTGGGTGATGAGCAAAGTCGTCATACACTTTAATATTGGCAATATCGGCTTTTAGCTCCATCCTACGTTTAGGACTAATAAATTCCCCTAACCCTGCAATGCTATGTTCAATTGCAATCCCGACATGGCGCGCGGCAGCAATAGCCATAATAGCGTTTTTAACATTGTGCTCACCAAACGCTTGCCATTTTACTGAGCCTTGGTATTCATCATTGAGTAACACTGCAAATTCACTGCCATCGGCATTAATCAGCTCATATCCCCAATCAGCGCCCAGTGTTTCACTTTCGCTCCAACAACCTTGGTTAATCACATCTTGCACAGCATCGTCTTGTTGTGGCCAAATAACTTTGCCGCTACTTGGTAGTGTACGCATCAAATGATGAAATTGTTTTTTAATAGCGTTTAAATCTTCAAAAATATCAGCATGATCAAATTCAAGATTGTTTAAAATCAGTGTGCGCGGTAAGTAATGAACAAACTTACTGCGTTTATCAAAAAATGCAGTGTCGTATTCATCAGCTTCAATAACAAAAAAAGGCGTTTCGCCAACCCGTGCCGACAAACCAAAATTTTGCACGATACCACCGATCAAGAATCCTGGCTTTAAACCCGCAAATTCTAAAATCCATGCCAGCATACTTGCAGTGGTGGTTTTACCATGAGTTCCAGCAACCGCCAGTACCCAGGAGTTTTGTAATAAATTATGCTTTAACCATTCAGGGCCGGAAGTATACGCTAAGCCCTTGTCCAATACATATTCAACACATGGGTTACCACGACTCATTGCATTGCCAATAATCACCATATCTGGTGCAGGTTCTAACTGAGAGACATCATAGCCTTGGGTTAATTTAATACCAAGCTCTTCAAGTTGCGTGCTCATTGGCGGATATACGTTTAGATCCGAGCCCGTGACTGTATGGCCTAGCGACTTAGCTATCGCTGCAATACCACCCATAAAGGTGCCGCAAATGCCTAAAATATGAATATGCATATTATTCCTTTGCCGCCACACATAGCTTACGCAGCACTAAAAAATAGATAATAGATGAGGTGCCATAATGCCAAAAATAGCGTTCAGTTACCATTGCCATCTAACACAACACTTGTGCTAAATGACAACGAATAAGTATATAAGTTAAATAGTTCCCTTACTTATGCCTAACCGCTCAAGTATTGCGCGACACTTTTTAAACAAAATTAACTTTAAAGCTCATTTTACAAACAAAATAATTGATAGTTAATTGCAAAATAGTTAATGAGCAAGATAACTCAATGTTATGAAAATACTAAAAACAAAAAACGTAAAGCTATGAATACAAATAATATAATTTAAAATCAAGATGATACCAACAAATACCCATAATAAAAACAAAAAACACTTTTTAGCAACAAAAGACATATTTGCCCCACAAAAGACTCTATTTGGGTACTGTGATAAAACATCGCACTAAATTACATTTGGTTACATTGAAAGGCATATATTTAACCTCAAAGTTAATATGGCTAACAATGTAAGTCCTTTGTGAATTCCATCAAGTTAAATTACCCACAGGGTAAACCTTGTCGAAATTAAAAGGTGTTATGTTGAAAAAATTAAATCTTATTACAGCTGCAATTAATGCAGTATTAATTACTGGTACTGTTGGTGCTGCCAATGCATTTGCACAAGAAGCAACTGACGTAAAACCTGTCGAGCGCATTCAAGTAACAGGTTCGAAAATAAAGCGATTTAACCTTACTTCACCGACACCAGTTACGGTGATCAGTGGCGTTGAGATGGAAAATGCCGGCATTACTAACGTTAATGATTTATTAGCTGAGCTACCGCAAGCAACGGTTGGCCTATCTCCGGAAACCACTACTAGCTTTATTTATGCATCAGGATTAAACACCACCGATTTACGTGGTTTAGGGTCTGAGCGCACACTGGTATTAGTAAATGGTCGCCGCTTTGTCGCAGGTTCAGTAGGCAGCACTGCGGTAGATTTAAATAATATTCCAACAACTCTGATCGAACGAGTAGAAATCGCCACAGGCGGTGCAGCAGCAGTATATGGTGCCGACGCTGTAGCAGGTGTCGTAAACATCATCACAAAAAAATCATTTGATGGCATTGAAATTGATGCATCTACGATTCGTCCAGAACAAAGCGGTGGCGAGCAAAACTTTTTCTCTATCACCGGTGGTATGGAAGGTGACAAGCTATCGTTTATAACGTCTCTTAACTACTCAAAAACAGATAGCTATAACAAGTTAAGTCGTGATTTTTACCGTAATCCTGTAACTTCATACGCAAATCCAGCTAATAAATCTGGTACCGATGGTATTCCTGAGCGCGTTATATTAGGTAAGCAAAGTACCCTTGGCTATTACTCTGAAGGCGGTGACTTTTTCAGTAAAACAGGCTCGCTAACTGACGATCATTACAACAACCATCACTGGGCATTTGATAATAGCGGTAACGTACAAGCATTTGATTATGGTCTAGGTCGCGTAGAAAACTCTGGTGTGCCTAACGCATCAGCTAATAACCGTTATTACGCAGATGCTAATAACCCAGGCGATGGTGTTTTTAGTCATGGTTACAAAAGCTATTTTCAAACTCCATTAGAGCGCGCTATTTTATCAACGTATGGTACATACGAAATTAATGACGACCATGCTGCAACATTTGATTTTACTTGGTCTGACTCAAAAGCAACTACTGAAAGCTCGCCAGCTTTCTTTGCTCACACGATTCGTCGTGATAATGCCTTTATCCGCGATGATATGGCTAAGATTATGGATGCTAACGGGTTAGATAAAGTTACTTTGCGCCAAGCTAACGAAAATCTATGGGGTGATCGCGCCTATCAACAAGATCGTTCGGTGATCCGTGCATCTCTTGGTTTTGAAGGCATTTTAAACGATGACTGGGGCTACAGCACCTATGTGCAGTATGGCCGTATCGAACAAGATACCTTATGGCGCGGTGAAGTATTAGAGCAAAATTTAGTCAATGCAATAGATGCTGTAGAACTTAATGGCCAAATCGTGTGTGCAGTTCGTGATGCCGATGGTAATGTCACAGGTGAACGTGAAGGGTGTGTTGCTTTTAACCCTATGGGCGCACAAAGTGCTTCTCAAGCACAGCTTAATTATATAGCAACGAATGCTACGCGTACTGCCAAACAAGACCAGCTGGTTGTTGCTGCAACATTTGATGGTTTATTATTTGAATTACCAGCAGGTGCTGTCGCTGCCGCATTTACCGTTGAACATCGCCGAGAAAGCGCCGAGACTCATCCTGATCACGCAATGCAAAATGGCCTTATTTTTGGGAACTCAAGCTTGCCAATGAAAGGTGATATCGATGTAAATGAATTCTCAACAGAGATCTCAGTGCCATTGCTTGTAGATCATTTTTTAGCAACTGACTTAACCTTTGAAACTGCGTACCGTTATATGGATTACTCGGTTACTGGTGGTGATGATGCGTGGAAGTTATCATTAAACTGGGGCGTTACAGACGAAGTACGTGTGCGTTTAAATCGTTCAAAATCAGTACGTGCACCAAGCCTAAGTGACTTATTTACGCCAAGCTCACAAACGTTTAATTCAGGCCGTAAAGACCCATGTCGTGCTGATGAAATTACCAGCTCAGGTAGCGAATATAAAGCAAATGTAATCGCTAACTGTCAAGCGGACGGTTTAGCTGAAGGTTGGATGCCAACTGCCGATTGGCAAGCCGCTGGTAGCCTGCCAGGTTTTGTACAAGGTAACCAAGCACTAAAAAACGAAACATCAAACGATTACACTATAGGCTTGATCTACACTCCTGAATTTATTGAAGGCTTAGATTTAACTCTTGATTACTGGTCATTTGAAATTGAAGGTGCGATTCAATACTTTGGACGTGATAGCGTAGAACTATGTTATGAGTCATCATCGCTAGACAACCCATTTTGCTCAAACTTCGTACGAAATAAAGAAACGGGCGACATCATTAACTATTATGAGCGTCCAATTAATGCTTCTATCATCGCCAAAAAAGGCCTAGATATTGAAACAGCTTACCGCACAGAATTAGGGAATGGTGATTTAGCAATTAAACTTACTGCAACTTACCTAGAAGAAGACAGTGAAAACCCAACCGGTCGTACGGCAGATTTCCGCTCAAATGTAGGTGAAATGGCAGATCCTCGCTGGAAAGGTCGCTTTAACGCAATCTACTCACATGATGATTCAAGTTACATTTTAACGGCTAATTACCGCCATAGTAGTGTAGAAAGTAATGAATGGAACATTGAAGATAATAACTACAATGATATCCCGTCTTACACAACGTTCGATTTTATGTACAAAACTTATCTATTAGATGAATTACAAGTACGTATTGGTGTAAACAATATCCTAGACCGTGCACCACCTCGTAATCCATTCACTTATGATAATGGTGAGTTCTTTGACGTTAAAGGTCGTCGCTTATCGATGGGTGCAAAATACACTTTCTAATTGAAGGGTATATTGGCTTATAAAAAAACGCCTTAGCTCATTGAGCTAAGGCGTTTTTATTTATCTTTAATAAACGCAGTGCTACATCATCAAAAATACAATTAAACCTACGCCCAATAATAATCGATAGATAACAAATGGCATCATCCCCATACGTTCAATTATTTTTAAGAACAGGAAAATACACGCATACGCAGAGATAAACGATAAACCGGCACCTAAAATTAACGTTGTCCAATCAACTACATGATCCCCTAATGCCAGCTCAATGGTGTAATACAAGCCCATCATTGAGATCACTGGAATTGCGAGTAAAAATGAAAAACGCGCAGCGCTTTGTTTATTCATCCCCAGTATTAAACCGGCGGTCATAGTAATACCCGAGCGTGACGTACCAGGGATCATCGCCATCGCTTGCGCCATACCGATCATCAGTGCTGATTTCCAAGTTAATTGATAAATTGTTTTAGTTTGCTTACCTTTTACGTCGGCATACCAAAGTAATAAGCCAAACAAAATAGTGGTGATTGCAATTACCCACGCACTGCGTAAATAGAGCTCGATTAAGTCTTTAAAAATTAAACCCAGTACAGCGGCTGGTATAGTGCCTAAAATAATCCACCAGCCAAGTTTACTATCATCTGTTGCACCTTGTGCACCAAATGATTTAAACCATGCCGCAAGTATTTCTACCACTTCTTTGCGGAAATAAATCACCACCGCAATCAAGGTACCAACGTGCACCGCAACATCGAAGGCAAGGCCTTGATCTTGCCAACCAAGAATTTGTGAAGGGAGAATGAGATGAGCTGAGCTTGAAATAGGTAAAAACTCAGTTAATCCCTGGATCAGGGCTAAAACAATAATTTCGATAATACTCATGGGTTAGTAAACTCCACCTTCCATAGTTTTTGCTTAGGGTTGTTGTAAGTATTCCACAACTGGGCAATTGTTTGCTTTGCTGTAGGATGATAAAAATCGGGGGCTATTTCTGCCAATGGCTGCAGGACAAAGGCATTTTTGGTGATTTCATCACGGGGTAACTGTGCAGGAGAATCACACACTACATCATCGTAAAACAGTAAATCTAGATCGAGTGTACGCGGGCTAAATTTTTTATCGTTATTTGTACGACCATTCTCTCGTTCAATCTGTTTGAGTAACTGACATAACTGGGGAAGCGGTATCTGTGTTTGTGCACCAATGACTGAGTTGTAAAAGTTATTACCTGCAAAGCCAACTGCTTCGCTTTCAAAGACACTGGAATGCTCGAATTCTACAAGGTGTGCTTTTAGGGCGATTAACGCTTGGCGGATATAATGTTCTTTATCAACATTAGAGCCAAGGCTAATATAAATTTGCGCCATCTTAACGTGCCTTGAGTCGGGTAATTTCAACACCTACAGTGCGTGCTTGCGCGACGGCTGCGGGTTTACTAACTCGAATGGTAACTTGTGTTGTAGCAAACTCGGTTAAAATGATAGCCGCTAGTTGCTCTACTAAGGTCTCCAATAACTCAACAGGCTTTGCTGTCGTGTGCGCGATTACTCTCTCACTTACCTTTGCGTAATCAAGTGCTAAGGCAATGTCATCGGTTTTTGCTGCGGGTTTAATATCACACAGCATCTCGATATCAAAATACAAACTCTGTTTAGTTTCTTTTTCAAAATCGTACACGCCTATGATAGTGTCAACATGTAGTTGCGATATAAAAACCTTATCCATAACTGCTCCAACTGGCAAAAACTTAAAACTCATTGACTTGAGTCTACATCGGCTATAATTTGCATTTATAGCCTTTATACACTTTAACTGTGTTTTATTATGTAAAAATTACCCATATGATATAAGCGTATAGATACATTATGTATCTGCTATTTGAACCACGAAAAGTATGAATGCAATTTTTGCGGCCAATGATAGCCGAAAAACTGCGATTAAAAAATAAGGAAGCGCGTGATAGCCGTTTTAATGTTAGTTTTAGCCTATTTACTCGGGTCGATTTCATCAGCCATTTTAGTGTCTCGGCTATTTAAACTACCCGATCCTCGCAGCAATGGCTCAAACAACCCTGGCGCAACTAATGTTTATCGTCTTGGTGGCGCTGTTCCAGCCTGCTTAGTCTTAGTGTTTGATATTCTCAAAGGGACTATTCCTGTCTGGGGCGCTTATTTTTTACAACTTGAACCACTAATGCTGGGATTGATAGGGGTTGCTGCGTGTTTAGGACATATGTTTCCGGTATTCTTTCACTTTAAAGGCGGTAAAGCAGTTGCAACTGCATTTGGAACATTGCTTCCCATTGGCTTGTTGTTAGGCGGGTTATTAATTTCAACCTGGGTGGCTGTTGTTGCTATTACACGCTATTCGTCACTTGGGGCATTAGTCGCCGTTTCTTTAGCGCCATTATACACTTGGTGGATCAAACCGCTTTATACCTTACCAGTAACATTTTTAACTATTTTGATTATCTTTCGCCACCACGCCAATATTAAACGTTTATTTAGTGGCAAAGAACCTAAAATTGGTGACAAAAAAACGCCACCAACTAAAGATGATAACAATACTTAAATTTAAATAGCCTCTAAACTATCTATCGGCCAACGTGGTTTCGTTTTCATATCAAGGCTGGCAAACTGCCCAGCCTTTAAGCGCTGCATACCCGCATAGGCGATCATGGCACCATTGTCAGTACAAAACTCTGTGCGCGGATAATAAACCTGTCCTTTCATGCCTTGCATTACACGCTCTAGTTGCGCACGTAGCTGTATATTGGCGCTTACACCACCGGCAATTACTAAGCGATTTATACCCGTTTGCTTTAAAGCACGCTTACATTTAATAACTAATGTATCAATAACTGCGGTTTGAAACGCATGAGCGATATCGGCTTTGGTTTGCTGATCATCGTCATTATTACGAATAGTAATTGCAGCCGCCGTTTTCAAGCCGCTAAAACTAAAGTCAAGGCCCGGTTTATCTGTCATTGGTCGTGGGAAAATAAAGCGCTTAGGAACACCTTGCTCAGCAAGTTTAGCTAACCGTGGCCCACCAGGGTAATCTAAACCAAGTAACTTAGCTGTTTTATCAAATGCTTCGCCTGCAGCATCATCTACCGATTCACCCAAGACTTCATACTGACCAATCCCAGCGACTTTAACCATCATGGTGTGTCCACCTGATACGAGTAAAGCAATAAACGGAAATTCAGGCACGTTTTCTTCAAGCATTGGCGCCAGTAGATGGCCCTCCATATGATGAACAGCCACTGCTGGAATATTCCACCCATAGGCAAGTGAGCGTCCAATTGAAGTACCCACTAATAATGCTCCCACCAGTCCTGGGCCTGCAGTGTAAGCAATGCCATCGATATCTTCAGGTCCGCAACCGGCCTGTGCAAAAGCAGCATCGATTAATGGCAAGGTTTTACGAACATGATCTCGAGATGCAAGTTCAGGCACTACACCGCCATAATCTGCATGCACTTTTACTTGGCTATAGAGTTGATGAGCAAGTAGACCTTGTTCATCATCATAGATTGCAATTCCCGTTTCATCACACGACGATTCAATGCCTAAAATTCGCACTGCAGTTTTCTCCCATGCCCTTTGGCACTTTTAAATTCTTAAAATAAATCTCTTAATCAGAGTTTTGGTTACTTAAAGTGTAATACCAATGTTTGTTTGTCCATCAGCGATAGCATGTTGCTTTAACGCTTTCACATTTTCAGCTGTTACTCTGCCCATCTGCTCAACAAAATCAATTAACTCGCCTAACACTTCAATTTCGTATTGCATTAACGGATGTTCACGTACCGCTGTATTATCAGCCAGCTCACCTTCAACCGTTAATTGATATTCAATAAAACGCGCAACAGTCGCCTGAGAGATTTTACTAATGCTGATAAATTCTTGCTCATCTTTGGCAATTAAACCATGCATTAAACCTAATAAGGCAGTGGCGGCATCTATAGCAGGATAAGTACCGAACATATCAAAATCAGCGAGTTCTGGAACATTAGGCTCTATTTTCTCAATTTGCTTTTCAAGGCTTATTTTACTTTTCGGCAGTAAGATTTTTTCCCAACACAAATTAAGTGCACTGCGTAAAATAGCTTCGTCACCAAATCCTGTTGCTTCACTAAATAAACCATAATTAGGTAGCATGCGTTCAATTAATGCTGCTGCCAATACCGCTTGCTGCAAATAGTTAAGCTCTCTTATACGCTGAAAATTATTCGCTTTAGTCATTATTTGGTGTCCTACAAGACCAACAAATTTCAAATGTTGGCCCATTATGCTCATTACAGTTGGGGCATACCCAATCAGGAGCGGATTGTTGTACTTGAGTGTAGTTTACCAATATTTGCCGCGCCTGGCGCTCTTTAATCACAAAAACCTGCACTCTCACTTGAGTTTGATCTAAAGGTATTTCGCCAGCAGCTCCTTGCAAGGACTCACCAAGTAACTGGCACTCAATATTGCTGTTAAGTAATAACCCTTTGACAATGTTTGCCTCTACCGCATTTGCAGCGCAATAGATTGTTAACCATTGAAATGGTGTTTGCTCTGTATTGTTGTTATTTATTCTATTTTGCAATGACAACCTCTTTTACTTTGCGATTAAATTACCCTAAGCTACTCTAAGCGAAGTAATTGTTATATAGGAAATAATCATGACCCTCACAACACCTGGACTGCTGTTCCCTGCAATCTCTTTGTTGTTATTAGCATATACCAACCGGTTTTTAGTGCTAGCACAATTAATTCGTGAACTTAACGCCCGCGAAGGAGAGACTATTCGACCATTAGTCGTTGCGCAAATAACTAACTTGAGAAAACGCATTAGACTCATTAGAACCATGCAAGTCTATGGCGTTGCATCTTTTTTAATGTGTACACTTTCAATGTTTGCATTATTTATCGAGTTTAAAACCACTGGCGTAATTTTATTTGGTATTAGCCTAGCCTGCCTTGCTCTATCGTTGTTAACCTCTTTATATGAAATACATATTTCATGTGACGCAATTGAAATTGAACTTAAAAACATTGAAAAAAAACCACTGAGCAACAAGGCAGACTAAAAAACAAGCACTATACTATTTAGGAGAATGATAAAACTAAAGGTGTAAATGTGAACGACTTTTTATTTTCAGAAAATGCCATTGAAGAGTCAGAAACTCAGTCACCACAGGCGTTTTGGAATATTCTCGTGGTCGATGATGAAGATGATATTCACCAAGTCACTAAGCTTGTGTTATCAGGATTTACTTTTGAAGATAAAGCCTTATGTTTGCACCATGCTTACTCAGCGCAAGCCGCAAAAGAATTATTACAACAAGATCTCGATTTTTCGGTTGGCCTAATTGATGTAGTCATGGAAACTAGCCATGCGGGTTTAGACCTAATAAAATTTATCCGTGATGATATCAATAACCACGACATCCGCCTTATTCTTCGAACAGGTCAACCTGGCGAAGCCCCTGAAGAAGCTGTGATACGTGAATACGACATTAACGATTACAAAAATAAAACTGAGCTGACGGCAATAAAAATGAAAACATTATTGTATTCAGCTCTGCGTTCACATCGTGATATTCAAATTATTGAGCGTCATAGAAAAGGTCTTGAAAAAATAATCAACGCTTCTAGCTCATTTTTAAAATGTGATAGTGTCCATGAATTTGCATCAACAATTTTATCCCATGTAACCAATGTTATGGGCTTAGATGACACTGAAATTTATTGTGCAGCAGCTGTTAACCAACAAACATCTCCTGCCACTGATTTTAAGCTACTGGCAGCCTCTGGTGTTGAGCCTGAACCTAATGCCAATATGATCCCCGAAGATGTAAAGCAATTATTTGTTGAGGCACACAATCGCAAATCATCCCAAAAAACCATGCATGACTACATTGGCTATTTTCCAACTCAGGCAGGCCTCGAAACAATGCTGTATGTACGTAAAGGCTCGTTATTAGGAACCACCGATTATCAACTTTTGGAGTTTTTTGCCAACAATATTGCTCTGGCTTACGATAACCTGAAATTACGCGAAATGATGAAGGATTCGCAAAAAGAGCTATCGTATATCCTCGGTGAAGCCGTTGAAAAACGTTCAAAAGAAACCGGTTCACATGTTAAAAGAGTTGCGCACTATAGTGAACTGTTAGGTAAGTTATATGGCTTAAATAACTTTGAGTGTGAAGTGATAAAACTCGCCTCACCCTTACACGATATTGGAAAAATAAGTATTCCAGATCATATTCTCAATAAACCCGGTAAGCTGGATGATCAAGAGTGGGCCATTATGCAAACTCACGCCGAAGTTGGTTATGATATTCTGAAGAGTTCGAATAATGAAATCTTAAAGTGTGGTTCAATCATTGCGTATACACATCATGAAAAATGGGACGGCTCTGGCTACCCAAATCAACTTGCAGGTAAAGATATTCATATTGTTGGCCGTATTACAGCTCTATCGGATGTTTTTGATGCCCTTGGCAGTGATCGTTGCTACAAAAAAGCTTGGCCACTTGAAGAGGTGCTCGATTTGCTCAAGGAGCAGAGTGGCAAACAGTTTGAACCTAAACTTGTGGACATATTTCTTAACAATTTAGCACTTTTTTTGGAGATAAAAGAGCGTTACCCTAACTGATAGTTGTAAAAATTATGTGAAATACACTTTTCAAATTGGGTACAATGGATTACTATCCATTAAATTAATATCAATTATGTTCGCCAGTAGTGCGGCTTACTTATACAAAGGACTATAAAAGTGAGATTTGAACAATTAGAGCAATTTGTGGCTTTAGGTCAGCTACGACATTTTCGCCAAGCGGCCGAAACAACCAAAATTAGCACCTCAGCATTGACTCGCAGCATTCAAACCTTAGAGGACGAAGTTGGCTATGAATTAGTTAAACGCTCGACCCGCTCAGTGAAACTAACAACTGAAGGTGAGCTGTTTTTAGAGTACGCACAAGACACTTTAAGCAAGCTCGAAGAAACTAAAAAGCGTTTATTCCAATCAATTAATGGCTGCGCCAATGAGAAATTGGTAATTGGCTATACCAATCATGCAAGTGCAATAGTGCCTATTTCATGTGGCCAATTTCTAGCACAATACCCTCATGTAAAAATTGAAATGCAACTACAAGAACAAAGTGAGTTGGTGCGTAAGCTACAGTTAGGTGAAATTGATATTAGCGTTTGTTCGCAAGCAGTTAATAGTATTGGCAATGACATACACTTACCTGATCAACTTATTTTATTCGTTGCAAAAAGTCATCCTCTTGCGAATAAGAACAATCTTTGCAAACAAGATTTAAACGATTACCCTATGTATAGTTGTTTTTCACAATCAAAACAAATTCAAGCTATGCTGAATGAGGCTGTCGATAGTTTGAACAAGAGCAGCAGTATAAAAGTTGGCAGTATTGAGCAAGTAATGGACGGGTTGTGTAAATCAAACCATATTGCAATTAGCAGTATTGAACATGCAAGTTCGGTCGCAGAGAATAATAACCTGCTCCAGTTAAAAACCAATAAGAACTTAGCTCATGAGCAATTGATTGTACAAACCAGCCAGCAAGTTACTGCTGACGACCCAATAAACCAGCTCCTGTCATTAATAGAAAAGACAGCGTTATCAATTAATTCTTAAGTAACAGCATGAAAACCAAGCCTAAAGCAGAACTCTGGCTTGGTTTCTAAATCTTCAGTAGTACCTTTGCATCATTTTAAGCTAAACTACGCGCCTTCCCTGCTATATAGTACAATTAATGAGCCTTAACCTGATCCCTGGACGTTATTTAACTGACATAGAAACTCATGGCTACGCCGTGATCGAAAATATGTTTGATGAAACACTGACTAACGCGTTGATAGAAGATTGTTATCGTATCAACCCCAATTTTAAATCAGCAGGAATTGGCCGTCAGCAGGATTTACAAATAGACAAGAGTATACGCACCGACAAGACCTTTTGGTTTGATGGTAGTAGCCAAGCTCAAATTGATTATCAAAATGCGCTAGAAGATATTAGAGTAAACTTGAATCGTTATTTCTTTTTGGGTTTATTTGATTATGAGTGTCACTATGCGAAATACCAGCATGGCGACTTTTATAAAAAGCATTACGACGCATTTAAAGGGCGATCGAACCGTGTATTTACTACTGTATTTTACTTAAATACAGTGCAATCTGGTGGTGAGTTAGTGATTTACAAACCTAAAAGTAAAGACGTTGAAATCACTATTCAGCCTAAAGCTGGTACGTTCGTGATGTTTGAAAGCGAACGCTTTATGCATGAAGTACTGCCGACAATTGATAATCGCTATTCAGTTGCGGGTTGGTTTAGGAAAAACACTTCAATCAGTGGCGTCATTGATCCACCTCGCTAACACTATAGATTAAATGGCAAGGACGCCACTAAGCCAATAAAAACGACCATACCGACATAATGGTTATTTAAAAAAGCTTTAAAACAATGCTCTCTATTACGACTATGAATTAGAAATTGTTGGTAAACCAAAAAGCCACATGCCACACATAGACCAAGCCAATACGGCATTGCTAATTGACTCGTATAACCAATTAAAGCCAACAAACCTATAAATACACCATTTAGCGCAAAAATAATGATTCGATCGGCACTACCAAACAATATTGCTGTAGACTTTACGCCAATTTTCAAATCATCATCTCTGTCTACCATGGCATACATAGTATCGTATGCCGTAGTCCACGCAATATTAGCGATAAATAACAACCAGCCAAGCACTGGGATAGTACCTGTTGCAGCCATAAAAGCCATCGGAATAGCCCAACCAAAAGCTGCACCTAGCACTATTTGCGGTAAATTAGTGTAACGTTTCATAAATGGGTAGCTAAATGCCAATAGCAATGCCCCGACTGACAATAATATGGTTTGCCAACTGAGTAACAACACCTGTATGAAAGCAATTATGATAAGCAACAAAAATAAGCTTAATGCTTCGCCACTACTCACCAAGCCAGAAGCTAAGGGTCTTTGTGCTGTGCGTTTTACCGCGCCGTCAATTTTACGATCTGCGTAATCATTAATAACACAACCTGCGCTGCGCATAACAAATACACCAAAGCTAAATACCACAAAATTAAGTAGGCTTGGCATACCATCACTTGCAAGCCACAATGCCCAATATGTAGGCCACAATAGCAATAAAGTACCGATAGGCTTATCGGTGCGCATTAACTGCTTATAATACGGTATATGAGCAATGTGCAAGGCGGCAAATTTCATAGATATAGATAAGCCTCTGGTAAAAATATTTCAGCTACTAAAAAACGGCTTTGCGCCAACGAAAAAATACTGCGACGCCCCCACAAGGGTTTTACAACTACAGAGTATTGGCTAACAAGTTGCTGTACTGGGTGCTGACAATCAAAACGCGCTATTTCAATTTCGGTACGTTTTAAGTCCGGATGTTGAAAAATAACATCACCTAAAGGCCGATTACCCAGTGCCAATAATTGCTGTTGTTGCATATCATCGGTGGCAGGCAGCCAGCTTTGTGCGTATACCATAGGGATGCCATCACAAAGCAACAAAACCTCACGATTAATACCAATACGTTGTGAACAATCTAATAATTGTTGTTGTGAAATACTCAATTCAAACTCTTTCTCACTAAGCACTTTTACAGAGAATTCAACACACTGTGTTTTTAATTTAGCCGTCAGTGAGTTGGGCTCAAGTAGCCAGTCTTGCTCGTTACAAGACAAAGAATTGATTGATGTACCTAACTGCCAATCCGCAGTTACAGAAACAGGAAATGTGATCACGATAACTCTATTTAATAATAACCCTTTAAATGATACCACTGCCCGCGTCGGGGAAAAAGTGATGATTAATGAATATAATAGCTGCATCAGCCTGTATCTTAGCCATTATTACGTATAGACTAATAACAATTAATTACAGGGCTCTCTACTGAATATGAAAAAAACGCTTTACGCTGGCATATTAATTAGCACTTTCTTTATTAGCTTGTTTAGCAGCTTTGCAAGCAAAGCTGAATCAACTGTGGGCTACTTTGGTTTCGAACCCGATATCATTACCAACTATATTGGTCAGAGTAATAAAAAGTTAGGTTATGTGCGTATTACTGTAGATTTAATGCTCAGTGATATGTCAAACATTGCTATTGTTGAGCATCACACCCCGTTACTTAGAGATGCATTGGTAGAAATTTTATCAAAAGAGCCTGAAGAAAAAATTAAATCACTCACCGGCCGTGAAGAGATCAGAAAGCGTTGTGCCGAAAAACTCAAAACCCTGTTAAAACAAGAAACAGGGCAAGAGATCATTCGCGAAGTATTATTTACTAAATATTTATATCACTAAGTACTTATATAACTGAGTATCTTAAGCTGTTTTTTTAGTAAACAATTGAGCGGTAAACGCGTAAGCCATACCGCTTAATAGCCCACCTAAGTGCGCCCAGTTAGCCATACTTACAAACAACATGTCAGCAAAGCCTAGTACCAGCCAAATCAGCATAAAACCAATAATACCATTAGTTACTAAAGCCGGTTGTTGCGGGTTCAATGCCCGATGGATCCAACAAAACCCAAGTAAACCATAAACAACGCCACTTAAGCCGCCAAAGTTAGGGCCAACCATAATAAACTCAGCCCAATTACTAAATAGCGCGGTCACTAAAAAAAGACCTACTAAAGTACTTTTACCACTGAGCTTTTCAATACCATCGCCTAGCATGATCCACCACATAATATTAAACACTAAGTGCACAGCAGTAAAATGCACAATTGCAGGTGTAAGCCAAGTTAATGGTTGATCGGGTTTAAACTGTAATACGCTATAAATTGACTCAAAGCCACCGAGTAAGAAGGCAATGTAAATACCTACACATAATAAAGTGACCGTTTGGTTTAACCAGCTCAATGATTTAAAGCGTGCTTTTAAATTTAATTCTTGGCCTTGATAGCTCAACGGTGACTGCGTACTTCCTACTTGCCAAGATGCCTCTTGATAACGGGCATGGTTGGGGTTTTCTACAAACGCTTGCCATAATGGCTGAGCTTGATGGAAATGCTCTGGGGCAACACAAATAATTACCGTTTTTCCATCTTGCGATCGAAGCTCGCCCTGTAAGCCTTGGCTTTTTATATAATCAATAAAGCCTTGTGCTGCACGTGGATTATTTATACTACCCAGTTCGATCATCGTTCCACTTGCTCCGGCAATTGGGTTTCCCACTGGGTAAAACCACCATCCATACTGTATACATCCTCAAAGCCTTGCTCAGCTAAGTAGCTGGCTGCGCCTTGTGAGCTCATACCATGATAACAAACAATAATAATTGGCTGATCAAACTCTTTGTTCATCATAAATTCGCCAATATTGGCATTTGATAAATGCTCTGAACCCGGAATATGCCCTGCTTGATACGAATTAGGATCGCGAATATCAGCAATCACGACATCATCTTTATTAAGTAGTGCTTGAGTTTCGGTAATTGAAATATGCTTAAATGCCATAGTACTCTCTTATAATTACAAAAAAGGCGACAAATGCCGCCTTTAATTCTCTTAACAAGTGGATAATTAATCCCAGTTAAGAATTACTTTCCCCGATTGGCCTGAAATCATCATATCAAAGCCAGCTTGGAAGTCATCTATTGAATATTGATGAGTGATGATTGGGTTTAGATCGAGCCCTGACTGAATAAGACTGGCCATTTTGTACCAGGTCTCAAACATTTCACGGCCATAAATCCCTTTGATCACTAAGCCTTTAAAAATCACTTGGTTCCAATCAACCGCCATATCAGATGGTGGAATACCTAGCATGGCAATTTTACCACCGTGATTCATGTTATTTAACATGCTATTAAATGCAACCGGTACGCCTGACATTTCTAGACCAATATCAAAGCCTTCTGTCATACCAAGCTCTTTAATAATATCTTCAAGCTTTTCATTAGCCACATTAACTGCACGCGTTGCGCCCATTTTACGCGCAAGGTCTAATCGGTATTCATTGACATCGGTGATCACTACATGACGTGCGCCAACATGTTTTGCAACTGCAGCAGCCATAATACCAATTGGGCCTGCACCTGTGATCAAGACATCTTCACCCACTAAATCGAATGACAGTGCTGTGTGTACTGCATTACCGAATGGGTCAAAAATAGAAGCTAACTCATCACTGATATTGTCTGGAATTTTAAATGCATTAAACGCTGGGATCACTAAATACTCGGCAAAAGCCCCCTCGCGGTTAACACCTACACCAGTGGTGTTACGGCATAAATGAACACGCCCAGCGCGACAGTTACGACAATGGCCACAGGTAATATGCCCTTCGCCCGATACTCGGTCACCAACACTAAAACCGCGAACTTCTTGACCCATATCAACCACTTCACCGACATATTCATGACCTACTACCATAGGCGTAGGAATGGTGTTTTGCGCCCACTCATCCCACTTATAAATATGTACGTCAGTACCACAAATAGCGGTTTTACGAATTTTGATTAATAAATCGTTATGCCCAACTTCAGGTTTTGGCGCATCCGTCATCCAAATACCTGGTTCTGCTTTTAATTTAGATAATGCTTTCATGAATCACACTCAATAAAAAAACCGCTGCGAAGGCAACGGTTTAAAATAAATTAATTAGATAATGCCCATTTCTTTACCAATACGGGTAAAGGCGTCAATTGCGGTATCTAATTGCTCAATGCTGTGCGCAGCAGAAATTTGTGTACGAATACGCGCTTGGCTTTTTGGCACCACTGGGAATGAAAAACCAGTGACGTAAATGCCTTCTGCTAATAACTTATCAGCCATTGCCGACGCAACTTTAGCATCACCTAACATTACAGGAATAATCGCGTGATCTTTACCCGCACAGGTAAATCCAGCCGCTTCCATTTGCTCACGGAAGTATTTAGCGTTTGACCATAACTTAGCACGCAATTCACTGCCATTTTCGAGCATTTCTAATACTTTGATTGATGCTGTAACGATTGAAGGCGCTAATGAGTTTGAGAATAAATATGGGCGAGAGCGCTGGCGTAACCATTCAACTATTTCTTTTTTACCTGATGTATAACCACCCGATGCACCGCCAAGCGCCTTACCTAAAGTGCCGGTAATAATATCAACACGGTCTAGCACGTTGCAGTACTCAGGTGTGCCTTTGCCGTTTTCACCGACAAAGCCAACGGCATGAGAGTCATCAACCATAACAAGTGCATTGTATTTATCAGCAAGGTCACAGACCGCTTCAAGATTACAAATAACCCCATCCATTGAGAACACACCATCGGTGGCGATTAATTTTGTTTTTGCACCCGCTTCATCGGCAGCAATCAATTGCTTTTCAAGATCTGCCATATCATTATTTGCATAACGGAAGCGCTTTGCTTTACATAAACGAACGCCATCAATGATAGAAGCATGATTTAACGAATCAGAGATAATCGCATCATCAGCGCCTAAAATTGTTTCAAATAAACCGGTATTGGCATCAAAACATGATGAATATAAAATCGTGTCTTCAGTTTCTAAAAATTCACTGATCTTCTTCTCTAATGTTTTATGAATGTCTTGTGTACCACAAATAAAGCGTACTGACGCAACACCAAAGCCATGGTCATTTAAGCCGTTTTGTGCAGCCTGAATCAGCTCAGGGCTATTCGCTAAACCTAAGTAATTATTTGCACAGAAGTTAATAACTTTATCACCAGAAGCAACTTGAATTTGTGCTTGCTGCTGCGAAGTAATAATACGCTCATTTTTATATAAGCCTTCGGCTTTTACATCTTCAATTTGCTGCTGAAGCTGAGTAAAAAACGCAGATGCTCTCATCTGTAATCTCCAAATTATTGAACGGGGTGAGCGTACTTAAGTTAACACGGCTCATCTTTGTGGCTATTGTAAAAGTTTAGTCAAACAAATGCACTGTTTGTAGTTCATCGCAGAAATAAGGAACTGACAACTTATGCTGCCAGTTTACATTGGGCTATAGCAGTATTGAGGGTAAGTCTGCTAACGAATCACAAACATGATCTGCCGAGTCGATGGCTACCGCATCAAACTCCTGCCCGGATCGTACAAGCACCCGAGTGCCAATAACCGCTTTACTTGCCGCTTGCATGTCGCTTAGTTTGTCTCCAACCATAATGCTGCAAGCTGGATTGATATGATGATCAGCGATACCTTGCAGTAACATGCCCGGAGCTGGTTTACGACAATCACACTCTTTGAGGTATTCGGGTAATGCTTTTTTCGGGTGGTGTGGGCAAAAGTAAACATCCGTCACCTTTACTTGATGCGCAGCAAATTGGGCTATCATCCACTGTGTTAAAGCGTGAAAATCCGCCTCTGAATAGTAACCACGGCCAATACCAGATTGATTAGTCACTATGATCAGTTTATAGCCTGCATCAGCAAACGCCTTACATGCAGTAAATACGCCTGGCACAAATTCAAATTTATCCGACTCATAAACATAACCATGATCGATATTAACCACGCCATCACGGTCTAAAAATAAGGCTTTATTGATATTGCTCATAATTGCTCTTTCTCAACCACAAGGTCAAACATCAAAGCTACTTCATCAACACTTATTTGGCTCATTAGATCACTGCCTTTAACCCGCGTACCCCAAGGTAATCGCTCAGCGGTTTTACCAGTTTGCTTGAGTAAGTTTTGGTGATATACCTCAACCACGTAATTTTGATATAAATAGGGTCCAGTGCGTTTCGGGTTTGAGTGGGCATATAAACCAATAACGGGAGTGCCTACGGTGACGGCCATATGAGCAGGGCCTGTATCAGGTGCTAATACCAATGCAGCTCGTTTAAGTACGCAAAGCAACTCTTTGAGTTTGGTTTTACCCACTAAATTAAGGATTGGCGTTGTAGTGGCTGCAATAATGTCATCACTGAGCGTCACTTCAAGCTCTGTCGGGCCACCCGTGATCACCACATGAAACCCTTGCTTGTAGGCATGTTCTGCAAGCTTAGCATAGCGTTCAGCCAGCCAATTGCGTTCTTTTTTACTGGCAGCTGGAGAAATCACAAAAATTCGCCCCTCTAATCGCTCCGTACCAAGTAATTCATCAGCATTACTTTGATCATGTTCGCTGACTGGCATTTGCCAGTTTGGTTGATAATCAGGTACACCTATCGCCTGCGCAAAGCCTTTAAAGCCTTCTAACACATGAGCCTGCTGCTGTGGTGCAATGCGCTGGTTAATAAACAAGCTATGCAATTCTTTTGAGCGCGCCCAATCAAAACCAATTTTAACTTTTGCAGGAATACAACGCGCCACTAAGTTAGCTCGAAGTGCCACTTGCATATGCAGCAACACATCAAACTTACGCCCTTTAAATTGTTGTTTTAATTGCTGATAGGCTGCTTTGCCTTGTTTTTTATCAAACACCACCAGCTCAACACCGGGTAAATCAGCTAGTAACATGGCTTCAATTTTGCCGACCACCCAGGTAACTTTTGCATTGGGGTGCGCTTTTTGAATTGCCTGCACTGCAGATACGCCATGGCAAACATCACCAATTGCTGAGAGTCTTAAAATACAAATATCTGAATAGGTGGTTGAGTCAGTCACAGGTGTCCTTTGCTTTATGCTGGATAATTATCATGATCTTAAATTAACCACCCACTATTGCAAGCACTTATGCTCGGCTTTAAAACAGGTTAAGATAGCACTATCACCTGCAATAAAATAAGTACGCCATGTTTAACCAGCAAACCATCAATGAACACATTATTTTAAGCCATCCTGAGCATAGTGCCGAAATTAGCTTAAATTGGTTTGATAATGAATATTGGCAGCAGCAAGGAAAAATTGTCGGCGCCAAAAAAGGTCGCGCAACTGCATGGTTTTTCTGCCATAACGGGCTAACAGCAGTGCTCAGGCATTATTGGCGTGGCGGTTTAGTGGGTAAAGTGCTAAGTGATCAATATGTGTTTTTTGGACTGGAAAAAACCCGTGTTTACCAAGAGTTTTCATTAATGATGAAACTGTGCGAATTAGGTCTAAATGTACCAAAGCCGATTGCAGCTAAAATATCGCAAGCTGGCTTAATTTACCGTGGCGATATAATTACTCAAGCTGTTGCAGGCGCACAAAGTGTGCTTGATATATTAAAACAACGTCCCTTTAGCGCACAAGAGTTAATTAAAGTAGCACACACGATTGCGGATTTTCATAATCATGGGGTGTATCACGCTGATTTGAATATTAACAACATTCTATTTGATGAAACGGGCGAGATATACATTATTGACTTTGACCGCGGTGAACTAAAACTCCCCGCCAGTAATTGGCAACAAGCTAATATGACCCGCCTTGCTCGTTCGTTTCATAAAGAGCAAGGCCGAAATAAAGTAATGCATTGGCAAACTACAGACTGGCAGCAGTTACACACAGCATACCAGTCCACTCTTAAAATATAGCCGTTAAGCCTTTATTTTACTGATCACTTTTGACGTAGAGCAGCCATTTAAAAACTCAAGTACTTCAACTTTTCCGCCATGGCGAAGTACATGATCAGCGCCTGCAATTTGTTCAACAGTGTAATCTCCACCCTTTACTAAGATATCAGGACTGATCAGCTCAATTAATTTAGCGGGTGTATCGTTTTCTTCAACTGCACCAAATGGAATTACCCAATCAACTGATGCCAAAGCGCTCAGCACCATAGCACGCTCATCAAGCGGGTTAATAGGGCGCTCAGGACCTTTTAAACGCGTTATTGATTCATCATTATTTAAACCGACGACTAGACGATCTCCACGTGCTTTGGCTTGTGCTAAGTAACGCACATGCCCCGCATGTAAAATGTCAAAACAACCATTGGTGAACACGATAGTTTCACCATTTTGCTTTGCAAACTCAATATGCTGAAGCACATCATCAAATGGGGTTTGATAATGCTCGCCGGTTTTTTGTAAGTATTGACCTAACTTACGACTTAACTCTTCAGGCGATACCGTAGCTGCCCCTAATTTACTCACTGCAATTCCAGCCGCAAGGTTAGCAATTTCCACAGCATCTTTAGGCTGCATTCCTGCACCTAACATCACCGCCAGAGTTGCAATAACAGTATCACCAGCGCCAGTAACATCACTGACTTCAAGCTGTTGCGCTGCAAAATCGTGTTTTTCATCGGCACTAATAAGTGACATACCTTGCTCTGAGCGAGTCAATAGCATGGCCGCGATCCCTGCATCGCTGATCAGTGCTCGAGCACTGTCTGCTAAATGCTGTTCCGAATCTGTTTTACCACCGGCAAGCTTGAATTCATTCAAGTTAGGAGTAATAAAATCAGCACCGCGATATAAGTTTAAGTCTGAGGATTTAGGATCAATTAGAACTGTTTTTCCAGCACCTTTAGCAAGTTTTATCATTTGCTGGATCAAGCTTAATGAGCCTTTGTTATAATCTGAGAACAAGACAAAGTCGTACTCATCTAATACTAATTCCAGACGGTTTAAAAGTAGTTGACTGTGTTGCTCAGTAAACATCTCTTCTAAGTCAAGTCTAACGACTTGTTGATGACGGCTAATCACACGCATTTTTGAAATAGTTGGCAAATCACAAACACTGACTAATTGTGAATCTATACGTTCATCAGCAAGAATTCGCTCTAATATTTGGCCGCTTTCATCTTCACCAATTAAACCCAACAAGCCAACTTTACCATCTAAACGGGCAATATTTTTTGCCACGTTTGCGGCGCCACCGGCTTTATCTTCAAATTTACTTACTTTAACTATAGGCACAGGTGCTTCTGGCGATATGCGCCCTGAATCACCATGCCAATAACGGTCAAGCATCACATCCCCAACCACTAATATTTTAGCGTTAGACAGTTTTTTTAATAACGCTAAATCCATTAACTCTGCCCCGCTACAACCATATCAATGGCTTCACATAACCAATGACCAATAAACATATGCGCTTCTTGAATACGTGCGGTTTCGTCATCTTTAATAATAATGGATAATTTAGCGATATCTTTTACTTTACCGCCATCGCGGCCTGTAAATGCAACTGTATAAGCACCTATTTCATTAGCAGCAGCTAGCGCTAAATTAATATTAGCGCTAGTACCAGAGGTAGTTAAACCAATCACTAAATCCTCAGGTTTACATAACGCAAGAACCTGACGCTCAAAAACTGTGTCAAAGTGATAGTCATTACTATGCGCAGTTAAGATGGAAGTGTCGGTTGTTAGCGCCATAGATGCTAATGGGCCACGTTCTAATTTGTAGCGTACGACAAACTCTGCAGCTAAATGCTGAGCATCTGCTGCGCTGCCACCATTACCAAACCAAACTACTTTTCCACCAGCTTGCAAAGTACTGTGGCAAACTTCAAGCAATTGCATTACTTGAGGGTGGTATGTTTCCATCGTTTCAAACAATACTTGGTGACGGGTTAAACTTTCAAGGTAGCTGCTCGCTACAGAATCAATATTAGACATGGGTAATCCTCTCAAAATTAGTCTGACTAGCTACTACCAAAAAAGTGCCACTGACAACCACGTATAGTTATCACCAAAGACATCTTCGCCGTAAGTTAAAGTTGTTTCAATATTATATTCATGCCACTTTCGGTTATTACTGATTTGTAATTCAATGGCTTTTTCGTAATCTGCCGTAGTTTGACCAAACTCATTTAAATAGTTACTTTTATTTTCAATGCTGGTTACTTTTGCACGCCACATAGAACTAAAATTTTCATTATAAACAAGCTCAACGGAATGAACTTGAGTCGGTGGCGCATCAGCATATACATTTAAAGGCCCTTCGGCATGCTCGTTTAAATACCGCTGATCAGCTGCAAAGTGACCGGTACTAAATCCGTCTTTGGTATTGCCATACGTTGGGTAAACTTGATTTACGTACCATAAACTATGCATATTGGTATATTCATATCTCAACGACAATTCTTTTGTTAATTGCGGTAAGAATAAGCCTACATTTGCAACCGTGTTGCCAAATTGGTAATTTTTATGATTTTTAGTATCTTCGCCACCGTATTCAAAATAAAACTCGGTGGGCATACCCCAATCAAAATTAATACTACTGGTAATCGTGACATATTGATCACCCAGCTCATTATCACGCCCTCCTTCAACCATACCTGCATTATCATTGCCGGCAGGATCAAAAAAGGCGTCAACTACATCGCGAAAGCCAACATCGCGAGGCCCACCACCAAATTGCATCATACGATTAATGCCAATTTTCCACCCATCTACAGGCTCTAAACTAATATGTGTGCCAGCTAAGCGAGGCGTGCCATCATGCAATTCATTTTGATATAATATGCCTTTTTCAACATGTTCAAGCTCGGAGTAATAAAGCTCAAAATCAAAGTTCCACCAGTTATGGGCTGGTGCCACCATCCCTAATGAAATAGATGGCGAGGTACGCGCATTAGTAGAGATAATCTGAGCTGACTGCTTAAACGGCGAAAACCAATGCTCTTTATAACCAATATTTAACTGCAGGTCATCACCGGCAAAGCTGACAAAACTGTTATAATTAACGAATTTATTTTGCTTCGCGCGATAATCGACTCCCACTTGCATCAAGGTATAGTCATTAGGACGCCAAATACCCTCAAAGAACACTTGCCCCCATTCATCAGAGCTCACACCACGTTGATTGGCAAGTTTGGTTGCATTGCTGCCATCAGCACGCACCTTAACACCTACTCGAGTAATATTATCGCTGCCTTGATAAGGCTTAATTTTAGCACGTATTTCCGCGACTAAACTTGGCTGTGCATTTTGCAATTTAGTAAGTGCCGCTTCAACTTCCTTTAGGCGATAAGGCTTTGTCATCGGTGTGCCTGACGTCAATGCAAATAACGTATCGAGTTGATGATCAAGCTGTGCATCGATGCCAATTGGTAAGTAAGCAGTTGGTGTTGCAAGTGAAGGCAATGCGCAACTCATAAAACTGGTTAATACCACGGCTTTTATCAATTTGAATTTCATAACGACTATATTTTTCATTAAGGGACGCAAATATTACCAAATTAGCCGTAACTAAACACCCAAAACTCTCTATTCTAACGCTTTTTAACAATTTCGCATTTTGCTTAAAGTGTATCCGCGTTATCATTAGTGTTTATAATTCGAGGCTGAAAAATGGCACGCTTTTTTTATTCACTGATTCTTTATTTGCTAAGTCCTCTCATAACCTTTTATTTATATATACTTAGAGGTAAAAAGAACGCAGGTTATCGCGCGCACTTTGCGGAACGATTTGGCTTCATTACAGTAAAAAACACCTCACAAGAAAGCACAGTATTAAAAGATGATCTAATTGTGATCCATTGCGCTTCAGTTGGTGAAGTACTTGCTGCAACACCTTTGCTTAAAGAGCTACAATACCAGCAGCCAAGTAACTCATTTATGATAACCTGTAACACCCCTACAGGCCGTGAACAAATACATAATAATTTTAAAGACTCGGTACAGTGCGCCTATTTACCTATTGATTACCCTTGTGCTACAGCGCGCTTTTTAAAGCGTGTTAAACCCACGTTAATGTGTATTTTAGAAACCGAACTTTGGCCTAATCTTATGGCGCAGTGCAAACAACAGAATATTCCTGTACTGGTACTCAATGCGCGGCTTTCAGCAAAATCACAACAGGGTTATCAAAAAGTAGCGCCATTAACTAAGGTTATAATGCAATCAATTACCGCTTTAGCTAGTCATAATCATGAAGACGCTAAACGCTTTATTGAGCTTGGCCTCAATGAGCAAAAAGTGCATATTACTGGCTCAATTAAATTTGATATAAAGCCAACTAGCGAGCAGTTAGACAAAGTCGATACCCTAAAAAGCCAATACAATAATCAGCGTTTTATCTGGGTTGCCGGTTCCACGCACCCTAGTGAGCATGAGCTAGTATTAGCTGCTCATCAGCAGCTGCTAAAACAGATTCCAGATGCACTGCTAGTTATTGCGCCGCGCCACCCAGAACAATTTGATAAGGTCGCAACATTACTTGAAGATTCACCATTGAGCTTTAGCCGTCGCAGTAAAAATAACTATCAAAGCGAACAAGTACTCCTTGCTGATACTTTAGGTGAATTGCAATGTTTATATGGTATGGCCAACATCAATTATATTGGCGGCAGTTTAATTGCACGTGGCGGGCATAACCCTCTCGAGTCAGCGGCATTTTCTGTCGGTGTTTTAACAGGCCCGCATACCTATAATTTCAACCATGTTTACCCTGAACTGATTGCATCAGGTGGGTGTATACAAGTAAGCGATACAAAGATGTTAGCGGAGCAACTATACGAGCTTCATCAGCAACCAGCGTTTTGCCAGCAGCTAGGTCTACAGGCAGCACAATGTGTTGCTAACAACCAAGGCGCCATCGCGAAAACGATCACCATCATTAATAAATTTTTAGAGCCACACAATGACTGAACAAAAAAAACTAACCTTACCAGAACAACAAACCCGCTTATGGGTAGCTAATGTCATTGTTAAATATAACTTTTGCCCCTTTGCCCGTAAAGAAGTTGAAAATAATTGCATTCATTATCAAACTAGCCAAGCAACCAGCATTGATGATGCTGTGATGGAGATGATCGAACAATGTATTGAACTTGATCAACAACCGACTCGAGAGACTACATTATTGATGTTTGAACAAGGCTTTACTGACTTTGAGGAATTTTTAGATTTAGTGGATTTAGCCAATGCGCTATTAGTTGCCCAAGGCTTTGAAGGTAAATATCAAATAGCCAACTTTCATCCTGACTATGTGTTTGCCGATAGTGATGACAATGATGCAGCAAATTACACTAACCGCGCGCCTTTTCCTACCTTACATCTAATTCGTGAGGCTAGTATGAGTTCAGCACTTGATGATTATAATGAACCTGAATCAATTCCAGATCACAACATCAATTTAGCTCGCCGAAAAGGCATCGACTTTTGGCAACAATTACTTGCTGGATGCAAAAAGCCGAGCGCTTAGTCACTCAGCTTTTAGCAAAAAGGAATGTTACTTTTTAACCCATTCTCCGTTCACTTCAACAAAGTGACCCGATTGGGTTTTCTCAATCGTTTTAGCAGCTGCCAGCGCTTCTACTTGAGAAAGCGACAAGTTGTTCTTTTTAGCGAGCTTTAAATATTGTGCTTTACGTTTTGCATTAATTTCATCAACCACCGCTTTTGCCTCTGCATTTTGCACCACAAGCCCTAAATAGCCCGAGCTATCCTCACCTACTAGCCCTTGATTTTTTGCATCATCTAACGAAATGGCCCAAGCCGAAAACGACAAACACACCGCACTTAATAAAGTGACAATGCTTAGTTTTTTATTTTTTACTATATTCATACTTGCTCCTTAAAATAATTCGCTGTCATCACTAAATAAACTGTCGAGTTCTTTATCAACTTTTACGCGGATTTCATGATCGACCTTAACATTTAAGTTAATTGTTATAGGCTCCTTGGCGGCCACCTCAACACGATGCGTACATGCACTGAGTAATCCCAATGCGGTCAATATTACTAACCATTTAGTCATTATTACTTCCTTTTGTTGAATACTCTTGTTCAACTTTTTGCGTAATTTCATCACTTAAGCGCAGTGCTCGTAATAGTGTGAACACGTTTTCTTCATGATTATAGTTAAAATTAACTTGCTGTGCTTGCTGTTGATTATACCCTTGCAAATTAACGCCTAAGGTCATCCAGCCGTCAGGTTTTAAGTTAACACTACTTTTAATACGCTGAATATCTAAATTTTCAAGCAAGCCAAGTATAGGCCCTAACTCTTGTTGTTGAGCCTTTACCGAATTAAAAGCTGCATTATCAGTGATAAGTAATTTAGCAGCACCTTGATTAACAAGCTGCCCACCTTTAACCTCAATACCCGCTTTTGTGAAATAAACAGGCAAGTGTCCAGCTACATTTCCAGTTAAGCTAATACCCGATTTAGCATCAAGGGTAATGACCTTGCTAGCATCTATATTGTCAAATGTAACTAATGCTTGTTGCGGCTCTTCTGTAAGGCGATATTTATCCAGCAAAAAATGCCCTCCCATAACCTTCCCTGTAAGCTCCGTAACAGCAAGTTCATTTGCCCGCACTTGCCAAAACCCTGTTAGCTGCTTCACCACAGCACCAGCTCGTAATTCATTTAGTTCAAATGTAGAAGGCACAACATTAAGCTGCCCTGAATCATAACGACCTATAAATTGAGTATTAAAATGCTTAGCAAGGTAATCTGTGTATAAACCACTTACACCGACTACCTGTAAAGAGAGATCGGCCTGTTGCAGATTAATATCACCAGCAATACGGCCACTGACTTTACCATCTGTTAAGGTTGCAAGCGGCACAAATTGATGAAGCAGTGGGTTAAGCTTAGTAACTAACTGCTCTGAAATTATCACCTCAAATGGATGAGCTGTGCTTGTTATATTATGCATTGCTACAAGCTCTATCCCTTCTACATATATATGATGAGATGCTTGCAAGGCACGACTTTGTAAACCTGTTGAGCTTATGCGAATGTCGTTAAGTCGTAACTCTTCGGTTTGTAGCTTGGCTAACTTTGTTTCACTGGTTAAATCAAAAAACAATTCCCCTGCTGACAAACTTCCTGCAGCAGTTAGCTGATTCGTCAGCTGAGATAGTTTAATACTCCTCATATTAACAGTATCAATCTGACTCGATAAGCTAGCGGTTAAGTATTGATTACTTTGTAGCTTCGCCTTAAAAGTTGCTTGGTAATTATCAATGCCAATATCATGCACTTTTAATTGCCCCAGCGCTAATTGTGCTGACAATTCGAGAGCAGGCTGTGCAGCCAATATGCTATTTATTGAAAAATGCCCTTGTGCACTAATATGCTGCGCATCAACATCGATAAAATCAGGCAGCGTAGCCACTTTTAACTGATAGTTACCATCAATATCACTGCTAACAACACTCGCGGCTATATCTAATAATGCAATATCATCACTCGAAAACGACAACGCGAATTGTGCCAATAGGGTTTCTAAAGGATTCTTTATATCAACCGCT
This sequence comes from Pseudoalteromonas sp. SG44-8, assembly GCF_014164125.1. Classification (NCBI taxonomy): domain Bacteria; kingdom Pseudomonadati; phylum Pseudomonadota; class Gammaproteobacteria; order Alteromonadales; family Pseudoalteromonadaceae; genus Pseudoalteromonas; species Pseudoalteromonas sp. SG44-8. The sequence continues at coordinate 77,040 of NZ_JACJEQ010000016.1, forward strand.
AACTGTTTAACATTCATTAGCAGTTGTGATCCTGCCTGCAATGTTAGCTGATCTAATGTCAATTGAGTGTCTTGCACAATGATCTTACTAGGTAAAACTAATCGCCAATTTAACGGTATTTGCCGAGTAACAAATTGCTGCTGTGCATCATCATCGATAACACCACCCAAACTTTGTAAACACTCATTTTTGCCATTGAGTGTTGTTGCTAATTGCTGAGCATCTAGGGTTAATGTTTTTGAATTTAAGTTATAGTGACTACTGACTTTGCCACTACTTTTAATTGTCATCGAGCAGGTATTAATGGCGTAAGTGAAATCAGCACCTAGCTGAGTGTCTATATCGAGTGCAATACCATCAAAAACGAACCTATGTTGGCTAGTTAAATTAAGTCCTGCAATCGAGTTTACAGTCGCGGCCTTAACTGTAGAAAGTAGTCGCTCATCAAGCTCAATATTTCCTGCCAGCTTGGTATTTTTAACGTCAACCTCAGCTTTTACATCACCAGTAACAACAAACTCATTTAACATCGGCTCATTTATGCTGATAATAAGTGGCTTTTTTAATTGAGACTGAGTGATCACTAAACGTTTTAGGTGTAACAACGGGCGAGCTTGCGGTAGCGCCAAAGCAAGCTTTTTAGCCACACTAGGCTCAGTCGAAGAATCGTGGTTTACCAGTATTAAATTTGCACGGTTAACCGTGATGTTTTGAGTATTGGCCGTAATATCAGCTAATTCAAGCAACTGCCCTTGATAGCCAATACATGCTCGCTGTACATGGAGATCCAGATTGGTTGTTAACGACCAATCCAAACAATGCAGTTCAACTCCAGCTTGATGCAGTGAAGGAGCAACAAAATGCAAGGTGATCGGCATGCGAAAAATATAGCCAAGTGAAAGTACACTTAGCACTAGAATTAATAACCCCCAACCTACACGCTTAAACATATTATCCTTAAAATACCTTTGACCTTTGACCTTTGACCTTTGACCTTTGACCTTTGAC
>NZ_JACJEQ010000017.1:0-77886 GCF_014164125.1 Pseudoalteromonas sp. SG44-8
TACGAGTGCCCACACAGATGATTGCTTTATATTGTTAAAGAACGTTGCGGTTAAAGTTAAACTTTATCTCGCTAGGGCTGCGCATATTACGCTTTCCTATTTTTTTGTCAACACTTAATTTTAAAGTTTATTAAAAATCTAAACTCAAGTTTTACTCGACTAACTGATTAACTCTTGCTTCGCTAAGCGTTGCTGTCTGCCGTCTCAGTGGGGTCGCATTATAGGGCGCGGCGAATTTTACGCAAGCGTTTTTTAAAGAAAACTTGAAATAAAGTGCTGTTCGTTCAATTTACGCGCTAAACAGCTCAAAAGTGCTAGTTTAGTATACAGCACAGATCCTAGCTGGCCATTTTATAGGCTCTACTGCTACACTATTTACCTCTTACTATTGAACTTATTCTTAATTTATTAGGTGTTTTATGGCAATCCGTTCTTATAAAGGAATTACTCCTCGTTTTAACCAGTCTGTTTATATAGATGAGTCGGCTGTTTTAGTTGGTGATATCACATTAGGTGAAGATAGTAGTGTATGGCCATTAGTAGCAGCACGAGGGGACGTTAACTATATACGCATTGGTGAACGTACTAACGTGCAAGACGGCAGCGTGTTACATCTAACGCGTGCCAGTAAAAGTAACCCAGATGGTTATCCATTAATTATTGGTGATGATGTTACCGTTGGTCACAAGGTTATGTTGCACGGCTGTTGTTTGGGGAATCGTATTTTAGTCGGCATGGGCGCGATTGTAATGGATAATGCCATTGTTGAAGATGATGTGATAATTGGTGGCGGTTCATTAGTCCCACCAAACAAGCGCTTGGAATCGGGCTTTCTCTATGTGGGTAGTCCAGTAAAGCAGGCGCGCCCTTTAACCGAGCAAGAGCTGAGTTTTTTAAAAATATCAGCAACTAATTATGTTGAGCTTAAAGATGAGTATCTAGCTGAGGATTAACTCAGCACTGAAACAATGATTTGTCCTGCCGAGTTATATTCTTCATTCTCGATTAGTTGCTCGGCTATATCTTCATAGTCAAAACGCGCCTGTTCAAAATGTAACTTTGCAGCTTGTTGGTCTGCCAATGCTAGCGTGTGTGTGTCAATGACACATTCAACCATTAAGCCACTTACTTGAGCAAAAAACGTTAACAGCTGGGATTGTACGTTAAATTCAAATCGGTCGATAAATTGGATTGCTTGATTCATGCAAGCTCTCCGGTTTTTAATGCCCGAACAACAGGGAGTATTTCAGGCATATTATTGCGCCACACAAAATAGGCTTGTGCAGCTTGCCCTACTAGCATGCCACTTCCATCAAGTACGTTAATATTAGCCTTATAGCCCTGGGCCCATTGCATAAACAGCGTATTTTGCTGTGAATAAAACATATCATAAACATGTTCACAGCCATCAAGGTGTTTTTTATCAAGCGCAGGCAATTCACCAAGCATACTGCTAGATGTAGAGTTTACAATTAGCGAGTAATCACTTACTGGCAAATCATCAAAACCATAGCCAGTTACATTACCGTATTGGGCAAATAATTCAGCTAGTTCCTTAGCTTTTGCTGCCGTACGATTGACTATAATGATTTCACTCGGCTGTTGTGCCAATAACGGTAAAACCACGCCACGTGCAGCGCCTCCGGCACCTATAAGTAAGACCCGTTTATCTTTAATGGTAACCTGATTCGCAAGCAGATCGTTCACAAAACCAATGCCATCGGTGTTGTCACCTAGCAAGCGCCCATCATCTAATAACTTAATAGTATTTACTGCTCCGACAATGGTTGCCAATTCAGTTCGCTCATCAACTAGCGCAAATGCTTGCTCTTTAAATGGCACTGTAACATTAGCTCCTTTACCGCCTGTGGCAAAAAAATCGGCCACGGCTTTTTTAAAACCATCAATCGGTGCTAATATTGCGCTGTATTCGATTTGTTCGCCCAATGAGGTTGCAAATTGCTGATGTATCGCAGGGGATTTTGAGTGTTTAATAGGATTTCCAAAAACTGCATATTTGTCCATATTTGAGCAACCTCTTTGTGCAGTAACATTACCTCGTAACTTACTGCTAATTAATGATGATAAAACTATGATTAAACGATTCTTTTCAAAATCGAAACCACCAGAACAACAGCAAGCACCAACGCCAGAAAAAACACCTTATCAACTGATGGGTGGAGAAGCTGGTGCTTTAGCACTTGCGAATCGATTCTACGACATTATGGCCAGCGATGAATACGCTAAACCGTTATATGATATGCATCCTCAACCATTGGACCGTATTCGCCAAGTGTTTTTTGAGTTTTTATCAGGGTGGTTAGGCGGCCCAGACTTGTTTGTTGAAAAGCATGGTCACCCTATGCTGCGTAAACGCCATATGCCTTTTCCAATTGATCAAGATTTACGAGATCAATGGATGTATTGCATGAATAAAGCGTTAGACGCGGAAATTGATAATCCCTTATTACGAGAAGGGTTACGTAAATCTTTGGCACAACTTGCCAGTCATATGATTAATCAGCACTAGCACTTCTCTTTAACTGCACGTTATTTGCGCTAAGTCAAAACGGCCTTTTTTTAAATATAGATAATACGTGATCAAATATTTAGAAAAAGCGTCGTGCGTGTGAAATCAATCCAACATAAAATTTATGCCCTATTGGCCCTAACAGGCATTATTGTGTTAATTGCCAGTATTCTTAGTAGCTCAAGCCAACAACGAACGCTTGCGCAAGACACTGTTGCAGAAAATATTAAGCTTCTTGCTGATAACTACTTTGACTCTATCAATACTTTGATGATCACAGGCACCATGGCAAATAGAGAGCTATTAAGCCAAAAACTACGCAAGCACCCAAATATTGAAGATGCGCATATTATTCGCTCCCCAATTGTTAATAAACTTTATGGGCCGGGCAATAAAAATCAAGCGCCGAGCAACGATATCGAACGCGAGGCTTTAAAAGGCAAGGAAACATTGCTAATTGATCAGCAAAATAATAGCCGCAGTATAACTTTTCTGCGCCCTATGTTTGCCAGTAGCGATTATAAAGGCACTAATTGCCTTGGCTGTCATCAAGCACAAGAAGGTGATGTACTCGGCGTAGTTAAAATTAGTTACTCATTAGCTGATATTGATAATGCGGTGACTTACAACACCCTAGTAAATACCGCATTACTCTCTATTATTTTTATTATTGCCTTTGTATTACTGGGCATTATGTTTAGACAAATTTTTATTGTACGCCTTAAAAAGCTAGGTCATGCTATGCATTTAGCTACAACCAACAAAGATTTAAGCCTGCGAATTGACGATAGCGCTGAAGATGAACTGGGTTGGCTCGCCACCAGCTTTAATAAGATGATCGCTACCTTTAAAGATAATATTGCTCAAGTATCTCATTCATCAAAAGTATTGATCCACTCAGCAGAAAAAATTTATACCTCAGCGGATACTACTGAGCGCGCTATTTTAGAGCAAAAGAAAAATACAGACTCCGTGGCAGCTGCTATAAACGAACTAGAGAGCTCCTCTAATGAAGTAAAAAACACCACTCACTTTGCCTCTGAAAAATCAGAAAACAGTAATGAACTTGCACAACAAAGTATGCATGTTGCTGAACAAACAGAACTCAGTATTAATCAATTGGCAGACGATGTTCGCCAAGCTGCAGCGCAAGTAAGTCAACTACAAGTACAAACACTTGAGGTAGGAAAAGTACTCGAAGTGATTAGCAGTATTGCTGAACAGACCAATTTGTTAGCTCTTAATGCTGCGATTGAAGCCGCACGTGCAGGTGAAGCTGGGCGGGGCTTTGCTGTGGTGGCTGATGAAGTACGTACATTGGCAACTCGTACTCATGCATCCACCGATGAAATTCGTCGCACAATCGACAAACTACAATCCGAAGCGGCGCAAACGGTTAAAACCATGGGTGAATCGTGTGAGGAGGCTGATGCTAGAGCGCAACAAGTAAAAAATGTTGCTCAAGCTTTAAAAGATATTTCTATGCAGATGAATGAAATAAATCAACTTAATATTCAAATAGCCGACGCGACAGAACAACAAAACTTAGCCGCAGAGGAAATAAATAGGAGTGTTATTGGTATTAGTGATAACGCTGAGCGGTCATTAGTGGATGCTAACGATAACCAAAAAGTAAGTGAGGAGCTGTTAAATCTAGCGCGTTCACTGGATGAGCAAGTAAGAAGCTTTAAATTGATGTAATACTTAAAGTTGCCAGTCAATAAACCAGATATTGACTGGCAGCCTGCTTACTATGCTAGCCCTAACCAGTCTCTTGGTTTTAAAAAGTCAGCGTATAGCTTATTTTCAGCACTGCCTTCTTCGGGTGTATAGTTATATTCCCAACGCGCTAGCGGCGGCATCGACATTAATATTGATTCTGTACGTCCGCCACTTTGCAAGCCAAATAAAGTGCCACGATCCCACACTAAGTTAAACTCAACATAACGGCCACGACGATAAAGTTGGAAGTCTCGTTGCTGCTCAGTAAATGGGGTTGCTTTTCTACGTTCAATAATAGGTAAATAAGCCCCTAAAAAGCCATTGCCTACTGCTTGCATAAAGGCAAAGCTTTGCTCAAACCCGGCTTCATTCAAATCATCAAAGAATAAACCGCCGACACCGCGCGTTTCATCGCGATGTTTTAGGTAAAAATACTCGTCACACCATTTTTTATATTTAGGGTAAACCTCATCTCCAAACGGCGCACATAAATCATGCGCGACTTGATGCCAATGTTGAACATCTTCAAGCTCAGGATAAAATGGCGTTAAGTCAAAACCACCACCAAACCACCAAATAGGCTCCTCACCTTGCTTTTCTGCAATGAAAAAGCGTACGTTAGCGTGGCTCGTTGGAATATGTGGATTGTTTGGGTGGATCACTAGCGAGACACCACAGGCATGGAAGCTACGACCAGCAAGTTCTGGACGATGCGCAGTTGCCGATGCCGGCATCGAAGCACCAAACACATGCGAGTAGTTCACCCCACCTTGCTCGATCACATTGCCACCACGAATAACACGAGTTCGGCCACCACCGCCTTCTTCGCGCTGCCAACTGTCTTCTACAAACTTGGCTTGGCCATCAGCTTGCTCTAAACCTTGGCAAATTGTGTCTTGCAAGGCCATCAGGTAGGTTTTTACTTGTTCGAGTAAATTGCTGTGCATGGTTATCCTCTAAATACTTTGCCGGTCATTACATCTTTAATAGTGCTAGGCTGCGTGTTACCACCAAGTGGTTCATCTACATAAAATGCCACCAGCTCGCCAAACTCACTTTTAGCCATTGCAATACTAGTGACCGTATCATGTCCTGATAAGTTAGCACTAGTAGACACAAGAGGTTTGCCTAATTCTTGGCATAAGCGCTTTACTGTTGGGTGATTAGTTACACGCACAGCAATACTATCAAATTGTCCTGTTAACCATTTAGGCGTACCTTTAGCCGCTGGCATAACCCAAGTAATTGCGCCGGGCCAGCTGGAAAAAATATCAGCGCGTTTATCCATCGGAATTTTTGCATCATCAACATACTTTAATAATTGCCCATAATTATCGGCAATTAAAATTAAGCCTTTTTCAAATGGCCGCTGCTTTATTGCAAGTAAGCGCTCCACAGCTTGCTGATTATCGGGGTCACAGCCTAAGCCATAAACAGCTTCGGTTGGGTAAACAATAACCCCGCCTTGCGACACAGCAGCAAGGGCAGTTAAAGGAACTGAGGTAGTATCAGTCACTGAAAATCTCCAAATACAATAAAATTAAAGCCGGTAATTATTCGCTCACCGTGAATTTATGCGAGCAACTTTTCTGAGGGCATTGTAGCACAACACTATTGGTCATTTGCTTTTGCATCATTACTGGCCATTGGCACGCGGGGCAGATATGGCTAACTGGTTTGTGATTGAGTGTGTATTTACAACTTGGATAGCTATTACATGAATAAAATGTTTTACCAAATTTATTACTACGCGCCACTAACTGGCCTTTTTTACACTTAGGGCAAGCAGGTAAAACTTCTTCATTTGGCTCAGGCTCATCATGAGCAATATAGTGACACTCAGGATAACCCGTACAGCCAATAAACATACCATAGCGGCCATTCTTCACTACTAGCGGATTACCACACTCTGGACAAGGGCTATCATCAAGTACTTTGATTTGTTGAGTATCATGTTGAGCAAGCGAGCGAATAAAATCACATTCGGGATAACTCGCACAGCCAAGGAAAGGACCTGATTTACTGTTGCGGATCACAAGCTCTGAACCGCATTTAGGGCACACTTCGTATTCTTTTTCTAAGGCATGTTGATTTGCAGAAAAAAGCGATTGGTCGATTTTACTCATGTGTTCCCTAAGCAGCTGACTAATTTTCGCCTAATATACCCAAACTAATTAAAGATACAAGCGCAGCACTTGCTTAATGTAGTACCTCTGCCGGCTCATCAAAAATAAGTTCTTCCATTTGTGCATAAGCTTGCTCTGAGCCTGGCACATTAAACAACACCATAAGTACCACCCATTTTAAATCATCAAGTGATATATAAGATTTATCTAATGCGAACAAACGATCCATAACCATTTCACGCGTTGCGCTGTTGATCACTCCGACTTGTTCTACAAACATTAAAAAGCCCCGACACTCTACGCTCAGCATGTGGCATTCACTATCGGTGAAAATACGTATCGCATGTTGTGGGAGGCGGTTTAAATAAGGGAATTCATCACTGTGCTGCAAGTCAGCAAGCTGCTCAAGCCAATCAAGTGCTTTGTATATTTCGGGCTTATTAAAGCCGGCACGTAATAATTCGTCAGTGAGTTCATTATGCTCAACAAAGACTTCGGCTTCGCTGTGAATGTAGTTTTCAAACAGATACATGAGGATATCGAACATGTTACTTTCCTCCACACTAAGCTTATCGAACTCTAATATAGCCATCTAATACACGCTCTACTCTATCTTCCAATTCAAGATCAAGTAAACGTGCTTGCACTTTATCTATTGGCCACTGGCTACGCTGAGCAATTAAATCAACAGCTGTTACTTCAAAACCAACACTGTTTAGTATTTCGCAGGCAGGTTCATCAACCGTTGCTTCTTCTATAGTATATAGACTGTTTTCGCAGAAAAAGCTCACTTCGTCTAGAATATCACTGACATTTTCCACCAGCTTTGCACCTTGTTTAATTAAAAAGTGACTGGCTTCAGAGAGTGGATTTTTAATTGAACCAGGCACTGCAAAAACTTCTTTGTTTTGCTCCAGCGCATACCGCACGGTGATAAGCGAACCGCTTTTTATTTCAGCCTCGACAATCAACACACCTAATGACAAACCAGATATTATACGATTACGTCTTGGGAAGTTATTAGCATTAGCGGCTGTACCGGGTAAAAACTCGCTCACCAACATCCCCCGTTCGGATACTTGATCGGTGAGTAACTTATGCCGTTTAGGATAATAAACATCCACTCCAGTACCAAGCACTGCAATGGTTTTACCATTGCCCGCCAGCGCTCCTTTGTGGGCAGCACCATCAATACCAAGCGCCATTCCGGAAGTTACCGTTAATCCTGCCAAAGTGAGTTGATGAGCAAATTCAGCGGCGATCTCTAAACCGATTGGCGTGGCATTGCGGCTTCCAACAATAGCGATTTGCGGACTGGTCAATAACTCTAAATTGCCTCGGCAAAATAGCAATAAAGGCGCGCTAGCAATTTCTTTTAATAATGGTGGATAGTGAGGATCGAAGTAATCAATTGCGGTTATCTGTGAGTTAACAATTATCTGTTGATAATAGTCAACTTGCTGCCAATCGGTTGCCAGTAAATTAGTGGCGACCTGCGGGCTTAAACCATGACCGGTAAGCTGCTCATGAGTCAGCTCAAACAAATCATCTAATGGCAGTTTTTGTGCCAATGCCAATAAGGTTTTAACACCTAAGCCTTTACATAAATAAAAGGCAAGCCAATGGGTTAGCTTGCCTGATGAATCTTTCATGCTCCCTCCTTAGAACACTCAAACCTGAATTAATTTATAACTGCAAAATCACCGACTCGGATTGGGTGCTGGTTTTTTACGATTAAGGCATAACTAACGTTTTTATAAACTTTAAACACCATTAGCTGACCGACCTGTTCTTTTGGCATATGCCACACAGTCGTGTCGGCATCTGCCTCAACGCCAAAAAATTCGTTGGCGTTTGTTACTAACTTTTCAAGGCTATTTGAATCTTCTTTGTAGCGTGGGCCATTACGACCATCAAAAACAGTCGGTGATTGACGCTCAATATCTAAAATGTGGCCTTCTTTAATTTGCTGCTCTGACCCTAAGTTTAGCACTACAATATCCATTGTGCTGAATTCTCGTAATCCACTCACTGATGCGATGATTTCACCTTGCACTGGCTGCTCAGGACGGTGAATATTAAAATACGCAGGTAATAGCTGACCTTCTATCGCAGGCATTAAAAAATCACCCGCTTTGATCTCTCTCTTTACCTGTTCAATTTTAACTGAAGCAGGTACACCATTGGCAATATCACCTTTTCTAAATACACGACCCACCGCCACTAATTGTGCTTTATTAGCCAACACTTCGTTTGTTTGCGGATCAACATATGCTTCGCCCTTGCGGTAAATAGCGTATGACTCGTGTAATTTCAGCTCACCTTTAACATAAACTATATGGCCTTCGGTATTCATTTTAGTGTTGACATTGGCTCCTAAAATATAAGGTTTATCGGCAATGTCATCAGCATTTAGTGCTTGCTCATAGATTAGGTAAGGACGCAGCAGCTCAAGAGGTAAAGTAGGGATCGCATTTTTACCTTTTTGTACAATTCGACCATGTGGAGAAAGCTTTTTATAACCCTGATTAATCACCAAACGTGGATTACCGTGCTCATCATAGATTAAAGACAGTGCATCCCCTGGGTAAATTAGGTGTGGATTATTAATTTGTGGATTCATTTGCCAAAGTTCCGGCCACTGCCAAGGCTCTTGCAAATAAACCCCTGAAATATCCCAAAGTGTATCGCCCTTTTTCACAACGTATTGTTTAGGCGCATCTTTTTTTATAGTTAATACATCTGCTAACGATGGGAAAGTAGCACTTAATGCCAACATTGCCGCGAGTAATGGGTATTTCATTGAGCTTCCTTGTGGTGTTTTTTCATTATTATCAACCAAAACCTGTTAAAGGTGAACGCGAATGGCTAAAATAAGAGCATACAATACCCTAAATTAAGCACAAGTGAAAAAGGTTACTATGGCTAGGTTAGAAGTTTTAAGATTTCCAGATGAGCGTTTACGTACAATAGCAAAAGAAGTGGTGCAAGTTGACGACCAAATTCGCCAAATTGTAAAAGACATGCTGGAAACTATGTATGATGAAAACGGCATTGGATTAGCTGCGACTCAAGTCGATATTCATCAACGTATTGTGGTCATTGACGTATCAGAAGAACGTGATAAACCGTTAGTATTGATCAACCCGACAATCACTAAACAAGATGGCACCACGGTAAGTGAAGAAGGCTGTTTATCTGTGCCACACTCTTATGCAAAAGTTGACCGCGCAGAAACTGTAACAGTGACCGCATTAAACGAAAATGGCGAAGAGTTTAGTTTAGATGCTGATGAGCTATTAGCAATTTGCATCCAGCATGAGCTTGACCATTTACAGGGTAAACTATTTATCGATTACTTATCACCGTTAAAGCGCCAACGTATTCGTAAAAAACTTGAAAAAGAAGCTAAGTTAGCAGCGCAATAATACCTTAGTAATAATTAGGAAGTTCAGTGACACAACCATTACGCATTATTTTTGCCGGTACGCCAGACTTTGCTGCGCGCCATTTACAAGCTCTTATCGACTCAGAGCATCAAATTGTTGGCGTGTATAGCCAACCCGACCGTCCAGCAGGGCGCGGTAAAAAACTCAAAGCCAGTGAAGTGAAAGAACTCGCACTGGCAAATGAGTTAGCAGTGTTTCAACCTGCCTCATTAAAAAGTGACGACGCTCTGGCTGAACTAAGCAGCTTAAATGCTGACCTTATGATCGTGGTCGCTTATGGATTACTGTTACCAAAAGCAATTTTAGAGGCGCCACGGCTTGGTTGTTTAAATGTACACGGCTCAATTTTACCGCGCTGGCGTGGTGCCGCGCCGATTCAACGCGCTATCTGGGCGGGCGATGAAGAGACTGGCGTCACCATAATGCAAATGGATGAAGGCCTAGATACCGGCGACATGCTGCATATTAGCCGCTGCCCTATTACCGCCACTGAAACAAGTGCAAGTTTATACGCTAAGCTTGCCGATTTAGGCCCAAGCGCACTAATAGACACCATTACTAAGTTAGCTAATGGCGAAATTACCCCACAAGTACAAAATGACGAGCTTGCCAATTACGCTAAAAAGCTATCTAAAGACGAAGCAAATATTGATTGGTCGATGGACGCAGCGCAAATAGAGCGTAATATCCGCTCATTCAATCCATGGCCGGTCTGTTTTACCCAAATGGGTGAACACACTGTAAAAGTTTATCAAGCTAATGTTGTTGACCAGCAAGGCACGGCAGGCACGGTATTACAAAGCGATAAACACGGCATTGTGATTGCCTGTGGTACTAACGCACTTAATATCACTCAAGTACAACCACAAGGTAAAAAGCCAATGGCCATTACTGACTTTTTAAATGGTCGAGCAGACTGGGTAACTCCTGGCACACGAATAGGCGAACACAATGAGTAATGTCAGGGCGCTTGCCGCCGAAACTTTATATAACGTGGTTGATAAAGGCGCCTCATTAAATCAAGAGCTGCCTTTTGCCAGCCAAGGTTTACCACCTAAAGATAAAGCGTTATTACAGCAAATTTGTTACGGCGTACTGCGTTATTTACCAAGTTTAGAAAATTATTGTCAACATTTAGTTGAGCAGCCACTTAAAGGTAAGCGCCGTATATTCCAGTTTTTACTGTATGTGGGCATTTACCAACTACAACATATGCGGGTTCCACCGCATGCAGCCATTAGCGAAACGGTTAATGCATTAGAACAACTGCGCGCATTGGGTTTAAAAGGCTTGATCAACGCTATTTTACGCAGCTTTCAGCGCCAGCAAGTAGAGCTGGAAGAAAAAGCCAAGCAAATACCAGTGTGTTTATACAACCACCCAAACTGGTTTATCAAACAAGTAACTGAAGCTTACCCTGACTCTTGGCAAGCTCTACTAGAAGCGAACCAGCAGCAAGCACCAATGTGGTTGCGTGTTAACCAAGCGCAATATAGCACCGCTGAATATAGCGAAATGCTCACTGCTAATGACATTGAACATACACTCAATCCTGATTTCCCTGATGGTATTAAGCTGGATAAACCGCGCGATGTGTTTTCGTTGCCTGAATTCGACACCGGCGCATGTTCAGTACAAGATGCAGCAGCACAGCTTGCGGCACGCTTGTTAGATCCAAAAGCTGACGAGCATATTTTAGATGCCTGCGCAGCACCCGGTGGTAAAACCTGTCACATTCTAGAACTCGCAGATGCTGATGTACTGGCACTTGATAGCGATGCCACCCGCCTTGAACGTGTAAAGCAAAACCTTGAAAGAATTGGCTTAGGCGCTGATTTACAATGTGCCGATGCTTCGCAGCCACACAAATGGTGGGATGAGCAACAGTTTGACCGTATTCTATTAGACGTTCCTTGCTCTGCAACGGGTGTAATTCGTCGTCACCCAGATATCAAATGGCTACGTCGTGCATCAGATATCAATGATCTGGCGACACTCCAAGGCGATATTCTCAATAGCATTTGGCCATTATTGAAACCAGGTGGCACGCTAATTTATGCAACCTGCTCAGTATTACCACAAGAGAACCAACAGCAAGTCGCTAAATTTTTAGCAAATAATAACGATGTTGAACATATCCCGCTACATGATAACGATACCCCAAGCAACCCTGGGCTGCAGTTACTGCCTGGTGAGAGTGACGGATTTTATTATGCCAAGCTTATAAAAACACACTCATAAGAAGCTTTTAGTAAACCATGAAAATAATCATACTCGGTGCAGGACAAGTAGGCGGTACACTCGCTGAAAACCTGGTAGGTGAACAAAACGAAATCACGGTTGTTGATATTGATGGCAACCGATTACGTGAGTTACAAGATAAATACGATCTACAGGGTGTTACAGGTCATAGTGCCCACCCTGATGTATTACGCCGCGCCGGTGCGGAAGACGCCGATATGATCATCGCAGTAACCAGTTCAGATGAAGTGAACATGGTCGCTTGCCAAGTCGCGTATAGTATTTTTAATACGCCGACTAAAATTGCTCGGATCCGTTCTGAGCAATACTTAAAGTACCGCGAAAAGCTCTTTCAAAACGATGATTTACCTGTTGACCACTATATTGCTCCAGAGCAACTAGTGACTAAGTATATTCGTCGCTTGATTGATTATCCTGGTGCGTTACAAGTTTTAGAGTTTGGCGATGGCATGCTCTCGCTGGTTGCGGTAAAGGCTTACTACGGCGGATTGTTAGTCGGTTATGCATTGTCAGCATTAAAAGAGCATATTCCTAATGTTGAAACTCGTGTTGCCGCGATTTACCGCCAAGGTAAAGCAATCAAACCACTGGGTACTACAGTAATTGAAGCGGATGATGAAGTGTTCTTCCTCGCTGCCACCAAACATATTCGTGCAGTAATGAATGAACTACAGAAACTAGAGCGTTCATACAAAAAAATTATGATTGCTGGTGGCGGTAATATTGGTGCTGGGCTTGCTCGCTCTCTGGAAAAGAATCATAGCGTAAAATTGCTTGAACGAAATAAAGAACGTGCTGAGCAGTTATCAGAAATGCTTGATAATACAGTGGTGTTTTGTGGTGATGCGTCAGATCAGGAGTTGTTATCAGAAGAACACATCGAACAAGTTGATGTATTCATCGCGGTAACCAATGATGATGAAGCTAATATTATGTCAGCCATGCTCGCTAAACGCATGGGTGCGCAAAAAACCATGGTGCTTATTCAGCGCGGCGCATATGTTGATTTAGTGCAAGGTGGCGAAATTGATATTGCCATTTCACCACAGCAAGCCACGATTTCCGCCCTGCTTACCCATGTTCGCCGCGGTGATATTGTTAATGTGTATTCATTACGTAAAGGCGCAGCAGAAGCCATTGAGGCGGTGGCCCATGGCGACGAACATACCTCTAAAGTTGTCGGCCGTGCAATTGCTGATATTAAGCTGCCTGCAGGTACCACGATTGGCGCGATTGTCCGTAATGATGATGTACTGATAGCCCACGACGACACGATAATTCACTCAGGCGATCACGTCATTATGTTCTTGATCGATAAAAAGCATATCAACGTAGTTGAAAAACTGTTCCAAGTTAGCGCTATCTTTCTCTAAATTACTCCTCACCTTTCGACACAAAGCAACTGTATCGAAAGGTGAATTTCCACCCCCAATAAATGCAAATGAAAATCAATCTCAAAATCGTTTACTTATGTACCCAAATCCATTACTCTCACGCTGTTTGATAATCAAGCGTTTTCTCTTTCTGTGAGAAGTTAATTTCACATTTTTTAATATAAATGGATTTCTTCAAATGATACACCCAACTTTAAACACCCCTCTTTGTGTTACATATTGCAGTGTTATTGGTATTCTTGTGTGTGGACTGTCAACGAATGCAAATGCCGAAGCTAAAAACGACATTGAAAAACTAACCATCGTGGGCCAGCAAGATAGCGGCTACAAAGTAAGTGCAATGAACTCAGCAACAGGGCTTGATCTCAGCCACTTGCAAACTCCGCAATCAGCTATCGCTATCACCAGTGAATTTATGGTCGATCAACAATTAAATAGTGCTATTGAAGCCATCACCAGCGTAACCGGCATCAATGCAAGAGAGGCCGATAATGGTAAATATTCAATTTCAGCGCGCGGTATCAGTGTTACCAGTATTTTATATGATGGTATAGCAACTACTTATGATACCCGATTTAATTACGGCGATAACTTAACAGATACTGCTATTTATGAGCGGATTGAAGTTGTCCGTGGTGCCACAGGGTTAATGCTCGGTGCAGGTAATCCATCAGCAGCAATTAACTTAATACGTAAGCGCCCTACTGTGCATAACCAAGTAAATATTTCTGCAACGGTTGGTTCTTGGCAAAACTATCGTGGTGTGGTTGATGTGTCAGGCAGCTTAAATGGCAGCGCAAGTGTACGAGGTCGTACAGTCATTGCTTACCAAGATCAGCAATCATATCAAGACAGGTTCAGCCAAGAAAAAACCACGTTATACGGTATTATCGAAGCTGACCTAACTGATAGTACCCTGTTAACTTTTGCTGTTGATACGCAAACCACAGACCCAAAAGGCACGATGTCGGGTGGACTACCTATTTTTTATAGCGATGGCACCCGAACAAACTATGATAGAGAAACATCCACAGCGCCAAATTGGTCATCTTCAAAAACTAAAGCATTGAATAGCTTTATGAGTATTGATCATTACTTCAATGCTAATTGGCAGCTAAGTGCGAGCTATATATATGGTAATAATGACCTACATTACGATGTTTTTTGGGCGACAGGTAACCCTGACTCACAAACGAATATAGGCATGATGCCCGGTTCAGTAAATTATATTGATGCCAAGCGGATTCAGCGCACCTACGAGATAGAGCTTACCGGTAGATTTAACTGGTTAGATCAAAGCCACCAAGTCATGTTTGGTTACAATAGCCAAGAGCAAGACTTTACAACCCCCTACTTCCCGGGGCAAGAAGAGGCAGAAATCATCGGCGATTTTACAGCCCCAAACTATGACTACCCAAAACCAACTTGGCAAGCTACACCCGCCTTTGGCTCTTATGGCACAACAGAGCAAAATGCTTTGTACTTTGCTTCACAACTTAATCTAACAAATTCACTCTCATTGGTTTTAGGAAGCCGATTAAATCAATGGCAAACAAATCAAGATAACTTTGGCAGCCAACATGATTATAAATTAGATAACGAGCTGACCAATTATTTAGGTGCTACTTATAGCTTGGCAGATAATTGGGCACTTTATGCTAACTACACCGATATATTTACCCCGCAAAGCCGCGTCGATAAAAATGGTAATTACCTTGACCCAATTCAAGGTCAAAATTATGAGCTAGGTATCAAGGCCTCATTATTGGACGAGCGTTTAGACATTGCACTATCGGGTTTTGAAATTCAGCAAGACAATGTGGGCGAATACACTGGCGAAACAATTCCAGACACTCTTCAGGCAATTTATCAACCAATTGATGGTACGGTCACCCAAGGGCTTGAGTTTGAACTTAATGGTGCATTTACTGATAGTTGGAATGGCTATTTTGGCTACACTTATAGCGAAGGTGAAACGCCCGAAGGTGACATCCTCAATACCACAAACCCAAAAAATCAATTTAAGTTATTTACCACTTATAAATTAGATCAACTGTTAACAGGGTTGAAAGTCGGTGGCGGTTATCGCTGGCAAAGTCGCAGCTATGATGAAGTAAAAAACCCAGTTCACGGTCAAGTTGAAGTAGAGCAATCAAGTTATGGCATCGCAAGCCTTATGAGTAGTTATCAAATTAACTCACAAATGTCTGTTAGCGTAAATATTGATAACTTATTTGATAAAACTTATTACAACCAAATTGGTTTTTATAACCAATATCGCTACGGCAGCCCGCGAAAATTCTCCCTGCAGTTTGACTACAGCTTATAACCATTCAAGTTAACCAAAAAAAGCAGCTTAACTAAGCTGCTTTTTTTTGTAGGAGTGTTATTTCTATCAGTTTATTGTACTTTGGCAAACTCTTCTTTCGATAGCTCACCGTTTTGATCTGTATCTAAGTCAGCAAAAATTTCAACTAACTGTGCATTCACAGAGGCTTCTTTTTGGCTAATCACGCCGTCTCCATCAGTATCAAATGTGTCAAAACTAACTGCTGCAAACGCAGTTGATGAAGCCGCTAAGGCAAAAATAGCAAGTGCTGTATTAATATGTTTCATAGTGTTATTCCTAATAATTTAAAAGAAAGAAATCCTTTTCAGAGATCCCTGTTTGTGGAAACTGAAATTACGCTTTTGAAAATTCTTCTTTTGATAACTCACCGTTTTGGTCAGTATCAAGCTCAGCAAACTTAGCTGAAATAGTCGCATCAGCAGATGCTTCTTGTTGGCTGATTACACCATTGCCATCAACATCAAGAGTATCGAAGTCAGTTGCTGCAAAAGCAGCTGATGATGATGCCAACGCGATAAGTGCTAAGGTTTTATTTAATGTGTTCATAATTATCTTCCTTCCAAAATTTAGTGTGCTTGCTTAATCAAATGCGCAGGTCCTTTGCAAAGATCCTTGTATGAAAATAAGCGATTACGCTTCAGAAAACTCAGCTTTTGAAAGCTCACCATTACCATCAGTATCTAACTCAGCAAACTGGCTCATTAATTTTGCATCAACTGCCGCTTCGCTTTGGCTGATCGTGCCGCTACCATCAACATCTAAGGTGTCAAAGTCAGTACCTGCAAATGCTGCTGATGAAGAAGCTAATGCGATAAGTGCTAATGTTTTATTTAATGTGTTCATAATAAATATTCCTTCAAAGTTTATGGTTGTGAACTTAAGTGATAATCACCGTTTCGTTCAAGACAACTAGAGTATTACAACTTCGGTGCCAACAATTTATTATCATTAAAAATCATGAAGTTACATTGTATTTTGATGTTTCCGTGGAATTTAGAAGGACTATTCTGTTGCAGTTTAGCAACAAGATTTATGCGTTAACCTATAAAACCATATAAATCAAATGGTTAATAGTTATAAAAATGACACAACTCGATAAACTATGCTGATAATAGTGTTTTTTTCAAAGATGAGTACCCTAACCGCAACTGAACAGCAACTTTAACTGATAAAAATTAAATTTTTTTCATAAATTAACAATCTGAATTGTAAGGGGAAATTAAATTTATTTTGGTAAGTAAAAAATAAAAACGCAGTTAGTTTATGAAAATTCGTGTTTTGTTGCCATTATGCGAAACAATAGCAACGATATTGCAGTTTTAACGCTCTGGGTATTCTTACAATTTAATTAAGCACCAACAATTTCAATCACAATATGTGTTTTCACCGAATTGGCGATAAAACATAACTCATGAGCCTGGTGATGCATTTCTTCTAATTGCTCTGCACTCGGTTGCTCATTTTCGGCAAACTTCACACATGGTTTTAAAGTTACTTGAGTCATCGACATACGCCCATCACTAGCGCGCTGCATCAAACCAACGGCATCATCTTGATAGCTATCAACCATAAACTTATTTTTTGCCGCAATAGATAAGAAAAATAACATATGACAGCTCGACAATGACGCAATAAATGCCTCTTCGGGGTCGACACTTTCTGCCATAGAATATGGCAGTGGCACGATATGCGGTGAGGAGGATGCAGCAATAGTTGCCCCACCATCAAATTGCCACTGGTGAGCTCGGCTATATTTATTATCAATAAACAACTCTTCTGCTTGGCGAGACCAGACAACACTTGCTACATATTCAGACATTGAAACTCCCATTAAAAATTATTTTACGGTTAAAGCACCAACGAAAATGCACTCAACCACAACAACTGCACACCATAAGCTAATCGTTGATAAGTGCCTACACTGCCTTTTTGCTTAAATGCTTGCGTCAACAAAACTAAAAAGTAACAGGCAATACACGCACACAAAATTGAAAAAAGCCGAAATGAAATACTGGTATATGAACTTACAGCAACAAAAATTGGCGCAATCAGCAAAGACAGCAGCATTACCAAGCCAGCCCAAGAATGTATTTGGCAACTCAAAGTAGGGTTTTTAGTATTAGGATCCGCATCCATGGGGAAGTAACCGGCAATCCAGGTACCCACACCATGAATCATGACAAGCCAACCGACCAACATAATTAATATAGCGGTATTTTCCAGCTGTACGACATACCAACCAAATAAACAAAATAGTAAGCCAAGAGGATAGTTATTAATAAGCGGGGATAGTTTTTCCGTGGGACTGCCAGCAGCACCGAGCTCGCTGCAAAATTGCTTTGCATGACTATAGTTTGGATAACACCTACCAGCGATATACACCCCAACAACAATCCATATACTCGCGCTTAGTGCTGAATATAAACTGATAATCTCTAACATTAGCAACTTCCATGTATAAATTAATACCACGATAATAAGCTGATGTATTTATGTTGTAAATAATGCACTTAACCGCACAGGAAGCACACAGGCATAAAAAAAGCAGCCCGGGGGTATTGGCTGCTTTTGAACGTAATCAATGTAAAAGTCCTTTTAAAATTCCTTGTAGGCGGAAGCTATAATTAGGCCTTTGCGAACTCAGTTTTTGAGAGCTCACCGTTACCGTCTGTATCAAGCTCTGCAAATTTACTCATAAGCTCAGCATCAACCGATGCTTCACTTTGGCTGATTGCGCCGTTGCCATCAACATCTAGCGTATCAAAATCGGTAGCAGCAAACGCCGCTGATGAAGATGCCAGTGCAATAAGTGCTAATGTTTTATTTAATGTGTTCATAATTAATATTCCTTCAATGTACTATCAAAGAATTTGTCTCAATACTGGTTTTCAATGCGAGTAAAGTCTTCCTTGTTATCCTTTATCATGGGTTCCCTGCCCACTTAGGTTGTCTTTGGCAACTCAGGATAAACTCAGTATTAAATTATTAAGCTTTTGAAAACTCTTCTTTTGATAACTCACCGTTTTGGTCAGTATCAAGCTCTGCAAATGTTGTAGATGTAATACCACCCATTGATGCTTCTTGCTGGCTCAGAGCTCCATTCCCATCAACATCTAGCGTATCAAAATCGGTAGCAGCAAACGCCGCTGATGAAGATGCCAGTGCAATAAGTGCTAATGTTTTATTTAATGTGTTCATAATTAATATTCCTTCAATGTACTATCAAAAAATTTGTCTCAATACTGGTTTTCAATGCGAGTAAAGTCTTCCTTGTTATCCTTTATCATGGGTTCCCTGCCCACTTAGGTTGTCTTTGGCAGCTCAGGATAAACTCAGTATTAAATTATTAAGCTTTTGAAAACTCTTCTTTTGATAACTCACCGTTTTGGTCAGTATCACGCTCTGCAAATCTATTTAAAAGCTCAGCATCTTCTGCGGCTTCAACTTGACTGATCACACCATTTTCATCAACATCAAGGGTATCGAAGTCTAACGCCTCAAAAGCAAATGCTGCTGATGAAGAGGTTAATGCAATAAGTACTATCGCTTTATTTAGTATGTTCATTGGTTATCTCCTTTCACCTGAGATGATGAATAGTGTGTTACGAAGTCCTTTTCATTTTTCCCTGTCAAAAAGCGACATTAAGCTTTTGAAAACTCTGCTTTTGAAAGTTCGCCGTTACCGTCGGTATCAAGCTCTGCAAATTGGCTCATAAGCTCAGCATCAACTGAAGCTTCACTTTGGCTAATTGCGCCATTACCATCAACATCTAATGTGTCAAAGTCTGTTGCAGCAAATGCGGCTGAAGAAGATGCTAGAGCAATAAGTGCCAACGTTTTATTTAATGTGTTCATAATAAATATTCCTTCAATGTTTATGGTTTCGAACGATGTGCTAATCACATTTTCGTTCTGTACAACTAGACTATTACAACTTCGGTGCCACATTTAAAAAAACGTTTAAAATCAAATTATTAAAAATAAAATTTACTTTTGACTGGCTATTTACGGTGTTTTTTGTTGCTTTTTAGCAACACGTAAACCACCTATAAAATATAGTTTATAAAAATCAATTGATTAGGTTTAATAGAAAAGACACAGATCCGTACTTACAGTGTTCGTATTTATATTTTTATAGGCAAGAAGAGTGACAGGCGCTGAAATTAACCAGCTGAAAATTAGCAACTGAAATAAATAAAAAATCTATGTTGCTGATAATTAATAACAATAAAAATAAATTTAGAGTTCTTTAAGGTGGGTTACGGTATATCCGCTATTTTGTCGCAAAACAGCGAATATGCACAAATTTACACCAGTGGCTCAAGCACTGAAAGGTCGATAAAGTGGTCTTTCATGAAAGTTTTCATCTCGTCTTCACTTGCCGTTAGTTGAATACCAAACTGGGCGCTAGTGGCATGGCTTTTAACACTGCATATTTGTCCGCTAAACTCAGTAACACCTTTATTGTTTTTATCGAGCATAATATGACACTGAGTATTCTTTAATTCACTGAGATCAGCTTTACTTTTTACATCAAACATTACCCCAGTTACTGAGATATCTTTAATAACTCCTTGCATCTCGCGTTCGTCATTAAACTTTATTTTTGCAGCTAATAATGTGGGAATACGAGTTTGTGATCGCAAACTAAATAATTGCACTTCAGTTGGGAAATTTAAATAAATAAGCCGTGCCGGGTGCGACGACACTGACATAACCTGCTGACGAAATGCTATAACTTGCCCGCCACCGGTTTCAAGCACCGCTCTGACGATCACCACAACACCATCTTTTAAATATTCACCCGCGTTACTTAAGCGCTTGGCTGATGGATAATTTAAAATCACAAAACGCTCATGCAATAAACCAACAAATTCAGTTTTAATTCGCTTACTGGCTGTGGGTGTTAATATTTCGACATCAACAATGCTACCAGCACTAATGTAGGCAAGGTTTTCTAAGTTTAATTGTTGTCTTGTTTTTGCCATTTCCTTTCCAACTATAAATAACCTTGTACAAGTGCTCGCTTTTATACAAACTAACCACGCCAGAAGGTCGGTGTAAACAACACTAATAAGGTGAATATCTCTAATCGCCCGAACACCATCGCAATGGTTAATAGCCATTTAGCGCCATCACTAATAGCGCCATAATGCGACGCAACATCCCCCAAACCAGGGCCGAGGTTATTTAAGCAAGCTGCGGTGGCTGAGAACGCCGTTATGTTATCCATACCGGTCCCCATTAACGCTAACATAATAATGACAAATACCAACGCATAAGCAGAGAAAAATCCCCATACGGCTTCAACTACTTTATCTGGTAATGCCTTACGACCAAGTTTAATAGAGTAAATAGCACGAGGATGCACTAACCGATTAAGCTCACGTATTCCTTGCAGATAAAGTAAAAACACTCGGACTACTTTCATACCGCCGCCAGTGGAACCTGCACAACCACCAATAAAGCTCGAAAATATCAGTAAAATAGGCAAGAATAAGGGCCATGCTGAAAAATTATCGGTGGCAAAACCCGCAGTAGTACTAATTGATACCGCTTGAAATAATGCCTGATCGAGCGTTTCGTCACCGTTTGCATATATGTTATTGGACGACAGTACCGTAAAACACACTATCACCAGCGCTAGTTGAATAAACAAAAACACTTTAAACTCAGGGTCGCGGATATACACTCTGAGATTTCGACTCGAAACAGCTGCGTAATGCAAGGTGAAATTAACGGCAGCGATGATTAGAAATATCACGCAAATAAAGTTGATTAATGGACTGTCAAAATGTCCCATAGAAGCATCGTAAGTAGAGAATCCGCCTATTGCAACAGTAGAAAATGAATGACAAATAGCATCAAACCAATTCATTCCGGCAGCCCAGTACGCTAAAGTACACGCGATAGTTAACGACACATAAATATACCAAAGATGTTTTGCGGTATCGGCAATACGTGGCGTCATTTTGGAATCTTTTACAGGCCCTGGAGTTTCAGCTCGATACAACTGCATACCACCAACGCCAAGCATGGGTAGCACTGCAACCGCTAATACGATTATCCCCATACCGCCTAACCATTGCAGTTGTTGGCGATAAAACAATACCGATTTAGGGAGATATTCAATGCCTGTTAACACTGTAGCACCGGTTGTAGTTAGCCCTGAAAACGCTTCGAATACCGCATCCGCTAATGATAAATTAGGTTCTTGTAAAAAAATCAGCGGTAAAGATGCGAATGCCCCTAGAACTAACCAAAATAGCACCACAATTAAAAAACCTTCGCGAGCTTTTAAATCTCCCTGCTCGCGTCTATTTGGATAGTATGCAAGTAAACCAATAATGACACTGAATATAAATGCGAGAACAAATGGCACGCCACCACCATCTTTATAAATGAGCGATACAATTGCCGGCGGCACCATAGTGATACTGAACAGTACAACCAGTTGGCCGAGAATTTTTATGATGGTACGAAATTGCATTGAGCTATCGCTTTTTTATTAAGTAATGATTAGTGCGTGAATGCTATTGTCTTACTCTTTAATACTTAACTCAACCGCGCCATGGCTCAAATCATAAATATCTTTTATGGCTTGTGTGGCTTGGCGGCTATCTATAGTAATAACCCATTCTATATTAGCAGTAAATTGCTTTTCTATGTTAAGTACTTGAAATTGCGTTTTTAGTAACTGCTCTATCGCTCCTTGCGCGCTGTAATCACTACAGCCCACCAGCTCAACACTAGGAACTTTTAATGTAGTTGTTAAATGTGCCAAGGCATTATTTAGCGAGCCGCCATATGCTCTGACTAACCCGCCAGTACCCAGCTTTATACCGCCAAAATAACGAGTAACTACCGCGGTGACTTCTCCAAGCCCAGATCCCATTAATACATTAAGCATAGGTTTGCCTGCAGTACCATTTGGTTCACCATCATCAGAGAAACCATAAACATGACTACCACCAGGATTACCTGCAACATGCGCCCAACAGTTATGACGAGCATCGCTATATTTACTTTCAATCTCACGGATAAACGCTTTTGCCGAGGCTAAATCTGGCGTATGAGCAATATGCACAATAAAGGTGCTTTTTTTTATTTCTTCTTGATGAAAAACGGTTGCTGCTGGGTACTTATATTCTGACATTCTTTGATAAACCCAAATAATGAAGCAAAAAATGGGGCCATATGGCCCCAACTTTTAACACCGGATGATTAATCTAATGCTAAATCACGGGTCATATTTTCTAAGCTATCTTCATGAACAATAATGTTGTCCTCGATGCGAATACCGCCAAATGGTTTAAACGCTTCAACCTTTTCCCAGTTAATAAACTGCTTGTTGTCTGTTTGCGTTAAATCACCAAGTAATGAATCGATAAAGTACAAACCAGGTTCAATCGTGAATACTTGGTTTTTCTCAATCAAGCGCGTACAACGCAAGAATGGATGACCTTCTGGTGGCGCTTGATGTGTACCCTTTTCATCAGCCATAAAACCACCCATATCGTGCACTTGTAAACCAAGATGATGGCCAAGCCCATGCGGAAAGAAAGTCGACGTAATACCGCGCTCAACGATCTCAGTGGCTGGTAACTTAACAATATTAAAATCACTAAGCACCTGAGCAATACGTTGATGGCAATCTAAGTGCAGTTCACCGTATAACAAACCTGGTTTCAGTGCTTTACCCAATGCAATTTGATGCTGTGTCATTGCGGCAATTAATTCGGCAAACTCGCCCGACTTTTTAAAATCATAAGTACGAGTTATATCTGCAGCATAGCCATTAAAATTAGCGCCAGCATCAATTAAGAACGAATGATGTGCTTTTGGGGCTTGAGGCTCAAAATGAGTGTAGTGCAAAATAGCGCAATTTTCGTTAAGCGCAACAATATTGCCATACGGCATTTCGTTTTCGCTTTGGCGAGTGGCCATTAAATACGCTTGCTGAATATCAAATTCAGAGCCACCGTTAAAAAAGGTATCACGCGCAGCTTTGTGGCCATCAACCGCAATACGATTAGCTTGGCGTAAGCATTCAAGTTCGTATTGAGTTTTATAAGCACGGTGGTAATTAAAGTAATTGAGCACCGGCTCTGGGTTCATAATGCTAAAGCCTAGCGCTTGAGCTACTTCTAGGTATTCACCGATATAAGCGTACTTCGCCTTATCGTATGGTAATAGTTTTTCAACTTGATCAGGCTGTAATAATAGCTCGATATCAAAGTAATCAGCCCAAAAATCTCGTGGCTCATCTGGTACTTTGTGCCAAAAATCGACAGGGCGATAAAAAATCAGTTTTGGTTTATCACTGCCATTCACCACAATCCAACAGTGTGGATTATCGATGACCGGTAACCAAGCTTTGAAATGCGGGTTGACTTTAAACGGATAATACATATCGTCTAAAAACTGACGTTTAGCTTGTCCTGAATGGATCACTAAACCTTCTAATCCTTCACGCTCAATAATAGTACGAGTACGCTGCTGCAGTGTTGCAATATGTTCGGCGTATAAAACGGCTAATTTATCCATAGAAAACCCATCTGTTAAATTTAACTTATTTTAAGTCTAACATAGACCCTGTTTAACCCCAATGCAGATGCGCTAAAGCACTTGTGCCTTAGCCACCCATCTTCATATCCAATATTGGTGCCAGTATGTTTCCTTCGCGCCCTAAACGCGTGTGATAAACCTGACGATAAGCAAACACATTTTTTACGTACTCCCGAGTTTCACGGTACGGGATAAGCTCAATCCATAATTCAGCAGGCATAGCTTCATTTGGTAACCACTTTTTGATTCTATGGTAACCAGCGTTATACGAGGCAGTTGCTAGTATTTCGTTGCCATGGTTTTTGTTTTTTAAATATTCTAAATACTCTGTGCCTAAACGTATATTTGTTTTCGGCTGATTTAAGCGACTTCCTGAAACAGTACTTTTATTGACATACTTCGCTGTACTTGGTAATAACTGCATTAAACCACGCGCATTGGCGTGAGAACGCGCATCAGGTGCAAAAGAGCTTTCACGGCGCGAAATAGCAATGCTCCAAGTAACATCTATATGATTACGTTTACTATAACGCTCAAATAAATCTTGAAAAGCAAATGGGAAACGTAACTCTACATAATCCCATGCCTTAATTTGCGCTAAAGTATAAATAGTACTGTCGTACCAATCTAATTCTGCTGCGAGTTTTGAAGCCGCGAGCTTTTCTCCATCGCTAGAAGTGCTTGTTAAATAATTCCATTCGCGACGAGCCGAAGTAAACCGCTCAAGTTCATACATCGCTTTAGCACGTTTAAAACCTGGGGCATTAGCGACCTCATGCATTAATTTATCGCTCACTAACAATGGTTGATTATTGAGTTCAATAGGTAACCCCAACCGCGCGGCAGCCAAAAAGCCATAATAGTCACGCTCTTTTGCGACTATTTGCCAAATAGCTTTAGCACGCTGTGTATCACCTCGTTGAGCTAAACTGTAGGCTAACCAATATTGCTGACCCAGACTGAGATTTTCTTTACCTGTAAAAAACGCAACGATGCCCGACCAATCCTGAGTTTTCAGCATATTGCCTAACTGCCATTGCATTAATTTACGATCTTGACGATCTTTGGGCACTTTACTCAACCAGAAACGTGCCTCAGGATGACCTCTTGATGCCAACGCTAAAGCAAAACTATAATACACATCAGCCTTTTGCTCGTCAGAATAGTTAAACATTTTGTCTAACTTTTCCCACGCCTTGAGCGCTAAGGTTTTATCTCGCCAAATTAAGCGTTTAATTCCATAGTGTGCAATTTCGCTTTCCTTAACTGTTTTATGCTTGTAACGATACATTCCTGCAACTGCACTGGGATCGCTGCGAACTTTTCGATAAAAGTCAGCCAAGTATTGCTCATTTTTTGGTAATAAAGTTTTTAAGTATGGCAATAAACTTTGCGAACCACCTTGTGCTGATAACGTAATACGTTGCCATATTTGCTCTTGGCTCATATAACCTTTTTTACGCCAAGTACTAAATAATAGGTCACATTCTTCAGGCTGTGATTTCCCAACAGTCCATAAATTTGTTACTTGTCTCATTATCGCTTGTTCTGGTGCCCCTAAATCAAGCTGATACTGCAGGTAAGTGCAAGTCAGTTCAGTATTTGTAGTCTCACGATAATTATTAATAAAAGCGGCTTTGCGGTTTTGCTTTTGCAAATTCTGCAGCCATGCTTTGCGCACTGGCCACTCTAAAGGCGTACTTTGGTAAATAGTTAAATAACGCTCTATTTCAGATTGGTGCTCAATATCGGGATGGCGCTGCCAATAGACTTGTTCCACATAAGGCTTTAATGGATGGTCTAGCTGTGCTGTTATTTCTTTAAACTCCTGATAACTAGCATATTTAACTTTTCTTTCAGCATCTAAAAATGCGTCATGTTCAGTATTAGCGTAGGCAGAAAATAAAGGAAATAATAATGCTGCTGCCGTTACACTTAAAAATTGTTTTTTCATGATGACCTTAAATATTCAAAGGTAAATAAAAGACAAACACTTCGCCTACACCTTAGCACCAAACAAGCTATATTTTAACCAGTAGTAAGGCACCACAGTAAATTTTTCGTTGCATTTTTAATTTAAAGCAAGCACACTGATTGAAATGCAAACTCATCGTACCAGTCTTAGTTCACTAACTAGGGAGAATAATAATGTTATATAAAAGCGATTCCTTTGAAGTTGCTTTCATCAAGGATAATATCGCCGAGTTCAAATTTTGTGTTGCAGGTTCTGTAAACACTTTGTCTCAGCAAACCTTGAAAGATTGCGCCTCTGCATTAAAAGAATTAGCCGCAAACAGTGATATCAAAGGCATGATTTTTACCAGTGATAAAGAACACTTTATTATTGGCGCCGATATTTTCGAATTTTTACCTACCTTTACTAAACCAGAAGCTGAATTAGTAACGTGGATCAAAGATGCCACTGATGTTTTTGACGCGCTAGAAGATTTACCATTCCCAACTTTAAGCGCTATCAATGGCTTAGCACTTGGTGGTGGTTGTGAGTGGGTACTTGCTACCGATTATCGTGTTGCTAGCACTGATGCTAAAATTGGCCTACCAGAAGTAAAACTTGGCATCATGCCTGGATTTGGCGGCACAGTTCGCTTACCACGCATTGTTGGTGCTGATAATGCGATGCTTTGGATCACCTCTGGTGCCGAAAACCGCGCAGCTGATGCTTTAAAAGTAGGTGCAGTTGATGCGGTAGTTAGTACTGACAAACTTATAGAGTCAGGAATTTCAACGCTTGAATTAGCAATCTCTGGAAAACTAGATTGGCAAGCTAAGCGACAAGTAAAATTACAACCACTTAAATTGAACCGTGTTGAGCAAGGTATGAGCTTTGCAATGGCAGAAGGTATGGTAATGGGTAAAACCAAAGGCCACTATCCTGCTCCTATTATGGCAGTTCGTACTATTAAAGCAGCAGCAAACTGTACTCGTGATGAAGCAATGGCGATTGAAAATGCCAACTTTGCTAAATTAGCACGCACTCCAGAAGCCGCAGCCCAAACGGGTATTTTCTTAGCAGATCAATACATCAAGGGGAAAGCGCGCAAACAAGCTAAAACCAGTGATGTAGTAATTAAACAAGCTGCAGTACTTGGTGCTGGTATTATGGGTGGCGGTATCGCTTACCAGTCAGCTTATAAAGGAACACCTATTATAATGAAAGACATCCAACAGGATGCGCTTGATTTAGGTATGGGTGAAGCATCTAAGCTATTAGGTCAAAAAGTTCAACGCGGCCATATGGCGATGGACAAAATGGTAGCAACGTTAGGTAAAATCAAACCAACTCTTAATGATAGCGATTTACAAAGCGCTGATATCATTGTTGAAGCAGTTGTTGAAAACCCTAAAGTTAAACAAGCCGTTTTAGCAGGTCTTGAAAAAGACATGCCTGCAGGCACTATCTTAACGTCTAACACATCAACTATTCGTATTGATGAATTAGCCACAGCTCTTGAAAAACCTGAAAATTTCTGTGGTATGCACTTCTTTAACCCAGTGCCAAAAATGCCACTGGTAGAAATTATTCGCGGTGAGAAAACTTCAGAGCAAACGATTAACGCCGTTGTTGATTACGCCTTAAAGTTAGGTAAATCACCTATCGTTGTTAACGATTGCCCAGGATTCTTTGTAAACCGTGTATTATTCCCATACTTTGCCGGCTTTAGTAAGTTAGTTGTTGAAGGCGCTGATTTTGCCAAAGTAGATAAAGTAATGGAAAACGTATTTGGCTGGCCTATGGGTCCTGCATACTTACTTGATGTTGTCGGTATTGATACGGCTTACCACTGTACTGGCGTGATGGCAGATGGTTTCCCTGAGCGCATGTCACGTGCCGAAAAAGATCCGGTAACAATATTCGCTAACGAAAAGCGTTTTGGTCAAAAGAACAAAGCGGGTTTCTACCAGTATGCTCCGGATCGTCGCGGTCGCTTGAAAAAAGCTCAAGATCCACAAGCAGTTGAGCTACTTAGTGCAATCACTGATGTACCGAAAGAGTTTGATAAACAAGAAATTATCGACCGTTGTATGATACCTATGATCAACGAAGTGCTACTGTGTTTACAAGAAAACATTGTTGCTTCTCCACAAGAAGCTGATATGGCACTTATTTACGGTATTGGTTTCCCTCCATTTAGAGGCGGCGCGTTCCGTTACTTAGATCAAACTGGACTAGCTAACTTTGTTGCAACAGCTGACAAATACGCTCATCTAGGTGCGATTTACCAAGTATCTGAACAAACTCGCAAATGGGCTGAAGAAGGCCGTATTTTCTATAAGGTGGAAGGATAAGACCATGAATACTCCAGTAATTGTAGATTGTATCCGCACGCCAATGGGCCGTTCAAAAAACGGTGTATTTAAACATAAGCGTGCCGAAGATTTAAGCGCCCACCTAATGAAGGGCTTACTTGATCGCAACCCAGCCGTTGATCCAGCATCGATTGACGATATCTATTGGGGTTGTGTACAACAAACTTTAGAGCAAGGTTTTAACGTTGCTCGTAATGCCGCATTACTTGCCGGCATTCCTCACACAGTGCCAGCGGTAACAGTAAACCGCTTATGTGGATCATCAATGCAAGCATTACACGATGCTGCTCGCGCAATCATGACTGGCGCTGGTGATACCTACATCATTGGTGGTGTTGAGCACATGGGTCATGTGCCAATGACCCACGGTAACGACTTTCACCCAGGCTTAGCAACTTCAATTGCACAAGCATCTGGCTCAATGGGCTTAACCGCAGAGTACCTTGCAACTATTCACGGTATTACCCGTGAGCAGCAAGACCAATTTGCATACCGCTCACATCAACGAGCTCATGCAGCAACGGTTGAAGGACGTTTCCGCCGCGAAATCCTCGCAATGGAAGGTCATGACGCAGATGGTTCACTGATTTTAGTTGAAGATGACGAAGTAATTCGTCCAGAAACAACGGTAGAAGGCTTATCACAGCTTCGCCCAGTATTTAACCCTGCATCAGGCTCAGTCACTGCCGGTACGTCTTCAGCTCTTTCTGACGGCGCATCTGCTATGTTAGTAATGAGCGAAGAAAAAGCCAAAGCTTTAGGCTTACCAATTCGTGCACGTGTTAAAGCCATGGCGGTTGCAGGTTGCGATCCATCAATCATGGGTTACGGCCCAGTACCAGCAAGTAAAAAAGCATTAGCACAAGCCGGTATCACTATTGATGATATCGATGTTGCAGAACTTAACGAAGCATTCGCAGCACAGTCACTACCAGTATTAAAAGACCTAGGTCTTGCTGATGTAGTTGATGAAAAAGTGAATTTAAACGGCGGTGCTATTGCTCTGGGTCATCCTTTGGGTTGTTCTGGTTCACGTATCAGCACCTCACTTATTCACTTAATGGAAGATAAAAACGCAAAATATGGTTTAGCAACTATGTGTATTGGTTTAGGCCAAGGCATCGCAACTGTATTTGAACGTGTGCAAGATTAATAAAATGTATTAAGTAATACCTTGGTGATAAAAAGCCGCGTTGATTAAATCAACGCGGCTTTTTTATAATTAATTTTTGCAGCTAAGTTATGTCGCTTTATAAGCACAAGTGAAGTGACTTTATTTATCAGGCTGAGGTCGTTAAACTAGCAGCCTTAAATTAATCGTTAAGCGCTAAATAAACAGTAAAGGTTATGCAATGAGTTTTGAGAATCCCGATCACCAATTAGATGCCATTGGCCTACGCTGTCCGGAGCCTGTAATGATGATCAGAAGCGCGGTACGTAAAATGGAAAATGGCGAAACTTTATTAATTATTGCCGACGATCCATCAACCACCCGTGATATCCCCAGCTTTTGTATGTTTATGGATCATA
Source organism: Pseudoalteromonas sp. SG44-8 (assembly GCF_014164125.1). NCBI lineage: Bacteria > Pseudomonadati > Pseudomonadota > Gammaproteobacteria > Alteromonadales > Pseudoalteromonadaceae > Pseudoalteromonas > Pseudoalteromonas sp. SG44-8. The sequence goes on from NZ_JACJEQ010000017.1 coordinate 30,261, forward strand.
CACTGTTAAAAAAAGAAGTAGATGCCATACCGTATCGATATTTAGTTAAAAAAGGGCTATAAATCAATAATTAACCCTAATTAAAACATTCATTAATCCCAGTAAAAGTTTAATTTCAACTGCCACTGAAACTCTGTTGCATGTTTATAACCAAATCGTATGTCGAAATCTTGATTGATAGGCACTGATAGCTCGATGTTCGTTGCAATACCGCTTAACTGTTGGTGATAAAACTTCTCAATTGATGTTCTTAGTTTTAAATTAGAAGTTACAGTCGTTAAAAATCCTAGCTCTATTGAAGTATCCAGCCATTGTTGGGTGCTTTGTAATTCACCAGCATAACCATTAATCATACCGTACACTAGCGACTGATTAGCATTTAATAACCATGACTTTCCAACTCCTGCCATGGCAAATGTACTTGAGCAACTAAAGCACTGACTGCGATTTCTTTCATAACCTACATTTATCTGCCATGCCCAACCGCCTTCATTTGGCCACTGACTATAGGCTGGGTTAAATGATTCTAGATCTAAAAGATGTAATTTTTCTAGATATAACTGCGAATCAAATAAAGCAACCTCAACATCCAACATCTCTAAATTAGAGTAAGGAACTCTGGCAATATCAGAAGCTAATGAATCAAAATAACTCAATCTGAAACCTAAATTTAGGCTTTGTTCATTTTTATACACAGTCGAAGAAATAGATATATTTGAGGGTTTCTGAGCTGAATGCGGTGCATATTTATCATAATTAATAAAAGAGGTTTCTTTACCTGGAGGTAGGACTAAACGAGCTTTAATAAGAGCTTTTTTTAACTTTTCAATGTGTTCAACATCATATTTTTTTATTTGCTGCAACTGAACAAACTCAAAAAGAGTTTCAATAATTCGTTTTTTAGTTACCACATCTAGATTTGTAAATGTCGGCTCAAAAAGTATATTTTGCGAATGATAAATAGCTAAAGCCAGCTTAGAGTCTTTTACTGAAAGATTGTTTTCATATTGATGAAAAACACTACTTCTTGAAGGAGTAAACTCAATCTGCTTTACTAGCTTTTCGTTATTATATTGAGCACTATTTAAGCGAGAAAAAATAGTCGCAGGAATAACCCAAGGCGAAAGCTCATTCGTTAACTGCTCACCTATAATTAATTCAACAACCCTTGCGATATGAAATGCACAGTTTTCATCCGCAAAATAGTAAGAATACTTAGCCCCCATAATTTCCCATAAATGATTAGTTAAAAAGAGGACGTCTTCTTGGCTAAAGTTAAGCTTATATTCCCATATATCTCTCAGCTCTATTTCACCATAGTTATGTTGATGACGGTAAAATAGTTGATCAGAAAAACCAGCCTCGTAACCGCCAAATAACCCTTTCGTAATATAGACCAAACCGTTTTCATTATCAGGAACTAGTGCCCCATAATTTAAGCTGTAATCTAGTAACTTATTGTGCTCTGGCGTTGATCTATTTAGCTTTAAAAGCATATGACCATAAAGCGAAGCCGGATTACTCATATACCCTGAAGCAAAGACTAAACTTACAGAGTGAATCGGTTGTTTATCTCTCCACTCTATAAGTTCGGTGCATTCAACCTTTGGCTCTGAGAATTCAAGCCCTTGTGATAGTAACCACTGATATCTAGCAGGATACTTGCATTGCATTTGTGCGTCTTTATTAAATGCATCAATCGTTGCTTTTAACTCGGATGAAGGGTTATTTTTGCCATTTTTTGAGATAAAAAATGAATCACTCTCAATATAACTTTGAGGAGATGATGCGTTTTTATAATGCCCTAATTTCAACCAGGTTGGATGCTCGGAAAGTGAGCTAGATGAATAAGATGAAAACGTAGCAAACAGTGCTAGTGCTGGTAAGTATTTGATTGTAGTCATAAGTATGAGTAGGTGCTGACACCTACTCTATTAACAGTTAAATAACTGGGCAAGTAGCTGCAAACTGTGTAGTCACTTTGCTTTCAACAATTGCATATAATGCTTGAGGATTTTGAGCAGGTTTAGTCGCAAAATCGTTACGGATAGCATTTACAATTTGACCATGAGAACTAGCGTCACAACCACGTACATTTAGCATTGCAGTAACATACTCACCTTCACCTTCAGCAATTTCTTGCTCAAGTACAGGGAATGTTTGTTGAATAAATAGAGCTGTTTTTGCACCTGCGCCTTCACAGCTACCAACAGATGATATATTTGAAGATACTGCTGTAGTACCTAAATCCCAAATAATATTTGAAATTGCTGCTGCGGTTCCATTCTCTGGAAATACCATTGCGCCGATACCACAATCCTGCCAAGGGTTAAGACCCTCTTTAGCCTGTAATGGAGCGGCTATAAAAGCCCCCGCTAAAACAACTGCTGTTACTGTAGTTTTTAACATCTGTAATCCTATTTTAATTTTTTTTATTCATATTAACGATCCAAGTATATTATGATTATATTTGGCGCTTTAGAGGTTTTAAATTATTTTTGATATAGTACTCAAAAATAATTGACTTCGATTATTACAAAAAATCTGTACCAATTTTAACAGGGTGTTATTACTTCTGTAAATATAATCAGACATTATAATGGCAATATTTACCCTGTAGCTCTATTTTTTAGTTATTGTTACTTTTGGCTGATCGTTATTATGATAATCGATGCTAACGATGTAGCTGCCTTTAATTGCAGGAGTGAAGCTAAAATAATTATAAGTAGTGTCACAATCGGCAACAACGCTTTGCCCTAACGTCAGAGATTGACCGGTTGGATCTTGTTCACTGAACCCACAGTTATAACCTGCGCTCCACTCCATATCAGCGATTTTAAACTCATACACTTTACCCGGTGTTGAAAACTTTACTTGTGCTTGATAAAGCGCAGGCGCGACTTGAGTAAATTCATATTGCGTTTCTGCATCCCATAAATTGAAGTCGCCGCGTAGGTACATTGTACGGTCAAGTTCTTGGCCTGGCAGTACATCGCTAAGATCTGGCATTTGTATTTGGCTCGAACAAGCACTCAGTAAAGCAACTAGAGCCACTGTTAATATACGTTTCATAGGTATTCCCTCTAATACTAAAAAGCCAGCATAGCTGCTGGCTTTTTAAGCGAAGCTGAATTTATTTCTGTAATACAGAAATATCAGCAATATCTAAAAATAGACCACTCAGTTGACTTAGTAATGCTAAACGGTTTTGCTTAACGGCTTCATCGTCTGCCATTACCATCACGTTGTCGAAGAAGTTATCAACACTTTCACGAATACCCGCAAGTTGGGCAAGCGCTTCTTGATAGTCGCCAGCCGCGTATAACGGCGCTAATTCAGTGGCAAACTTAGCAACTTGTGCCGCTAATGTCTTTTCGGCATCATCGCTTAATAAGCTCTCATCAACAGTGCCTTGCGTTGTAATGTCATTTTTAGCCAGAATATTACTTACCCGTTTATTAGCTGCTGCAAGCGCTTCTGCGGCGTCTAATGTACGGAAGTGACTTACCGCTTTAACACGACGGTCAAAATCAACAGGCTTAGTTGGGCGACGTACTAGTACAGCTTGAATAACGTCTACTTCAATACCTTCATCTTGATACCATGCACGAAAACGCCCTAGCATAAATTCAAACACATCGGCTGATACATTTAAGTTAGTTAGCTTGTCGCCAAACAGGGTTTGTGATTTTGCGACTAGATCTAAAATATCAAGTGGTAGTTCTTTTTCTACCATGATACGCAGCGCACCAATGGCTGCACGACGAAGCGCAAACGGATCTTTATCACCTTTTGGTGCTTGGCCAATACCAAAAATACCTACCAGTGTATCGAACTTATCGGCAATCGCTACCGCGCAGCTAATTAAGTTTGTAGGTAAATTATCACCGGCAAAACGCGGCATGTATTGCTCGTTTTGGGCAATGGCAACATCTTCGGCTTCACCGTCATGGCGTGCATAGTGCATCCCCATCACACCTTGTACGTCAGTAAACTCCATCACCATTTCGGTCATTAGATCGGTTTTACTTAATAAACCAGCACGCTTAGCAAGTGTTTTATCGGCACCTAATTGCTCAGCAATGTAACCAGCAAGTTCACTAATACGCTCTGACTTATCTTTAAGCGTACCCAATTGCTGTTGGAACAATACGCTATTAAGTGATTCTAAACGGCTTTCAAGAGTTTTCTTTTTATCTGTTTCAAAGAAGAACTGCGCATCAGCTAAACGCGGGCGCACTACTTTCTCGTTACCAGCAATAACTACGCTTGGGTTTTTACTTTCGATGTTTGAAACAAACAAAAACTTATTAAGTAGCTTGCCGTCTTGATCAAGTAATGGGAAGTATTTTTGATCGTCTTTCATAGTGTAGATCAGCGCTTCGGCTGGTACATCTAAAAACGCTTCTTCAAATGTTGCAGTAAGAGTTACTGGCCATTCAACCAATGAAGTTACTTCTTCAAGTAAATCTTCATCCATAGCTACTACTGCATTAACGGCTGTTGCTGCAGCTTCGATTTGGCTACGAATTTGTGCTTTACGCTGCTGGTAATCAGCAACAACATGTGCAGACTTAAGCACCTCAAAAACATCATCAGCGTGTTTGATTGTGATTTTTTCTGGATGATGAAAACGATGGCCTTGCAGTTGGTTACCCACTGCTTTACCAAGGACTTCGCCTTCAATTAGCTGATCGCCAAACAAAATAGTTGCGGTATGAACAGGACGAATAAATTGTGTTTTATTCGCCCCCCAACGCATTGGTTTAGGAATAGGAAGTTTAGCTAACGCTTTATTTACCGCATCAGCCATCAAGGCTGTGGTTTCTTTGCCTGCTACTTTAGCAATGTGTAACAACCATGCACCTTTATCGGTCTCGAGTGTTTGCGCTTCACTTACTTCAATACCACAACCACGAGCCCAACCCATTGCAGCTTTGGTCGGCTTGCCATCGGCATCAAATGCAGCCTTCGTTGCTGGACCACGTTTTTCTACTTCTTTGTCTTGTTGCTGAGCTTCAAGTGCTGTTACTTGTAAACCTAAGCGACGAGGAGATGCATACCAGCTTACGCCTTGGTGATTAAGCTCTAGACTCTCAAGCTCTGCAGTCAGATTTGCAGCAAATGCTTCGGCAAGTTTACGCAATGATTTTGGTGGCAACTCTTCGGTGCCAATTTCTACTAATAAATTTTGTACTGACATGCTTACTTATCCTTACACAACGGGAAACCAAGCGCTTCGCGTTTGTCATAATAACTTTGTGCACACGCTTTAGATAATGCACGAACGCGCAAGATATAACGCTGGCGCTCTGTTACCGAAATAGCGTGACGTGCATCCAATAAGTTAAATGCGTGTGATGCTTTCATTACTTGCTCATAAGCAGGTAATGGTAAGCTTGCTTCAATTAGCTTTTGGCTCTCAGCTTCGCATTTATCAAACTGGGCAAATAAATCGTCAACATTTGCATGCTCAAAGTTATAAGTTGATTGCTCAACTTCGTTCTGATGGAATACATCACCGTAAGTAACACGGCCCATTGGGCCATCAGCCCATACTAGATCGTAGATGCTATCTACGCCTTGAATGTACATAGCTAAACGCTCAAGACCATAAGTGATCTCACCAGTAACAGGAGAGCACTCTAAGCCCCCTACTTGTTGGAAGTAGGTAAACTGGGTTACTTCCATACCGTTTAACCAGATCTCCCAACCAAGACCCCATGCGCCTAGCGTAGGTGATTCCCAGTTGTCTTCAACGAAGCGTACTTCGTCAGTAAGGGTATCAATGCCAACAGCCGCTAATGAGCCTAAATATAGCTCCTGGATGTTATCTGGTGATGGTTTTAATACGACTTGGAACTGGTAGTAATGTTGCAGGCGATTTGGATTCTCACCATAACGGCCATCGGTAGGACGACGACATGGTTGCACATACGCGCTCGACATTGGTTCAGGACCAATAGACTTTAAAAATGTTTGCGGATGAAATGTGCCTGCACCAACTTCCATATCAAGTGGCTGAATAATGACACAGCCTTGCTGTGCCCAGTAATCCTGTAAAGCCAGGATCAAACCTTGAAAGGTTTTAACGTCATATTTTTGCATATTTGGCTTTTAGTATCTGCTGTGATGTAGCGTGAAAATTACCTTCAGTATACCTTGTGCGTAGTCATGTTTTAAGCAGTTTGTGCAATTGAGAAAATAAAAAAGGAGCCTAAGGCTCCTTTTTTGTAATTACTATAATTTAATTATACGTCTAAGTTAACTACACGTAGTGCATTCGTTTCTATGAACTCACGACGCGGCTCAACTTGGTCACCCATCAAGGTTGCGAATAATTGGTCGGCACCAACAGCATCTTCAATGGTTACTTGTAACATGCGACGCGCTGAAGGATCCATGGTAGTTTCCCACAGCTGACTTGGATTCATCTCACCTAGTCCTTTATAGCGCTGGATATATAGCCCACGCTTAGATTCTGCGATCAACCATTCCAATGCATCCACAAAGTTATCAACAGCTAGTGTTTTCTCTCCACGTTGAATATAAGCACCTTCACTTAAGATATTGGCAATGTTAGTACCAGTTACTGCGATGCGTTTATAATCACGTGAAGAGATAAAATCATGGCTCAGTACGTGTGCCTTATCAACACCGTGTTGGCGAATATTGATAACTGGGTAATATAAGTTACGCTCAGTATCATGCTCTGTTGCAGCAGCGAAGATAGTTGCATCTTCATCACGTGCGACTAAGTCATCGACTAACGTTTTGGTCCACTCGATTACTTTAGCTTCATCGGCTAAATCAGTTTCGTTTAGCTCTGTTTGATAGATCAAACGTTCCATAACCGTATTCGGGTATTTACGTTTTAAGCGCTCAATAACTTTAACGGTGTTTTGATAATCATGAACGATAGCCTCTAAAGCTTCACCTTCAAGTGCAGATGCATCAGCACCGGTATAAAGTGAGGCACCATTTAATGCTAATGAAGTTAGGTATTCGACAAGTGCTGGATCATCTTTAATATAGCGCTCTTGTTTACCTTTTTTCACTTTATAAAGTGGTGGTTGAGCAATATAGATATAACCACGTTCAACGATTTCTGGCATTTGACGGTAGAAAAAGGTCAACAGTAACGTACGAATGTGCGAACCATCGACGTCAGCATCGGTCATGATAATGATGCGGTGATAGCGTAATTTTTCAGGGTTATACTCATCGCGGCCAATACCACAACCAAGGGCTGTAATTAACGTGGCAACTTCTTGTGAAGATAACATCTTATCAAAACGCGCTTTCTCTACGTTTAGTATTTTACCTTTAAGCGGAAGAATCGCTTGATTCTTACGGTTACGACCCTGCTTGGCTGATCCGCCAGCAGAGTCCCCTTCCACTATATATAGTTCAGACAGGGCTGGATCTTTTTCTTGGCAATCCGCTAACTTACCAGGTAAACCTGCTAAGTCCATTGCGCCTTTACGACGAGTCATTTCACGGGCTTTACGCGCCGCTTCACGAGCACGAGAAGCATCAATGATTTTACCAACAACTATTTTTGCGTCTACTGGATTTTCTAATAAGAATTCAGTGAATTTCTCAGCCATTGCCTGTTCTACAGCTGATTTAACTTCGCTTGAAACTAGCTTATCTTTGGTTTGTGATGAGAACTTAGGATCAGGAACTTTAACACTAACAACTGCAGTTAAGCCTTCACGGGCATCATCGCCTGTTGCATTACTGGTTGTTTTAGCTTTTTTGTTAAAGCCTTCTTTTTCCATATAGTTGTTAAGTGTACGAGTTAGCGCAGATCTAAAACCGGCTAAGTGAGTACCACCATCACGTTGTGGAATGTTGTTTGTAAAACAGTAAATGTTTTCTTGGTAAGCATCATTCCACTGCATTGATACTTCAACGCTAATACCATCTTCTTCACGTTCATGAGTAAAGTGGAATACACCTTTATGAATAGGTGTCTTGTTACGGTTTAAATACTCAACGAAGGCACGAATACCCCCTTCATATTTAAAGTGGTCTGTTTTATTTTCTTCGCGTTCATCATTTAAAATAATACTCACACCTGAATTCAGGAATGATAACTCGCGTAAGCGCTTAGCTAAAATATCGTAATGGAAATCTAAATTTGTGAAAGTCTCACCACTTGGCCAAAAACGAAGTTCAGTACCTGTGGTTTCTGATTCGCCAATTACAGCTAGTGGCGCATCAGGAACACCCATAGTGTAAAATTGCTCATGTAACTTGCCTTCACGACGAACTGTTAGCTTTAATTTTTCTGAAAGCGCATTTACTACTGAAACACCAACACCGTGTAAGCCGCCTGATACTTTATATGAGTTATCATCAAACTTACCACCAGCATGTAGTACTGTCATAATTACTTCAGCAGCTGACACGCCTTCTTCTTCATGAATTGAAGTTGGAATACCACGGCCGTTATCTCGAACAGAGACTGAACCATCTAAATGAATTGAGACAAAGATGTCATCACAATGACCTGCTAAGGCTTCATCGATAGAGTTATCAACGACTTCAAACACCATGTGGTGTAAGCCTGTGCCATCATCGGTGTCCCCTATATACATTCCAGGACGCTTTCTTACTGCGTCTAATCCTTTTAGTACTTTAATACTCGACGAATCGTAATTCTCAGACATGGTTAATCCCACTTATCTTGTTATTAGGTTGCCATGTTTCACGTGGAACATTTGTAGTTCTCGTTGCATGGGTTCCACCACAGCAGAAATACTTTCAGATTGAATTGTAGAGATAAATATTTGAGAGCTACAGTGCGACAATAACTGTCCTACTTTCTCTTTCGTATCTTCCCCTAACTCTGAAGGTAGATCATCTATTAGCAATATTGATTGCTTTTCTGTCTCTGACTCAATCAAACTATTTTGCGTTACTTTTAACGCATAAAGCAATAGTTTCAATTGACCGCGTGAAAAGGTGTTTTCCACACTATTGCCAGCGACACTAAAACTGAAATCAGCTTTATGCGGCCCTTTATTTGTAAAACCTTGGCGACTATCACGCTCAAAGCTTTGTTCGAGAGCGTCGGCTAGAGATTCATTTTCTTTCCAACCAGCATAAAAACTTATTTCTAAATCGCGTATAAGCGTTAATTCTGCACACATTTTATCAAAAAATTGCTGCTTAAACCTACTTATATACGCAATTCGTAAATTATTTATTTGGTCTGCCAGTCTAACAAATTCTTTATCCCAAAACTTGATTTGATCAAAATAATTCTTAGGCTTACTTTTCAATAATGCATTACGTTGCTTTAATACTTTATTGAAAGATTGCCACAAATAAAAAAAGTCTTGTTCCACGTGGAACAATCCTAAATCTAAAAATTTTCGGCGTTCTTTTGGACCTCCAAAAAACAACGAATAGCTTTCAGGGGTGATCACTTGTACTGGCATTAACTGGGCAAGTTCAGACACTCGACGACTAGACTTACCCTGTATTTTTAATTCGGTCTCACCACTTAAAGTCTTACTAATACCGATTGGAATTGATAAGTTATAAAGTGATTTACGACCATGAATGGTGAATTTTTCTTTATGGTGCGTAATGATACTTTTGTGTTTTGGGGTGCGGAAAGACTTGCCATGAGAAAGGTAATAAATAGCCTCAAGAAGGCTGGTTTTGCCACTGCCATTTTCACCATAAATTATGTTAATACCATTCACTGGCTCTACAGTGAGTGCCTCAATATTCCGAAAATTATTGAGGCTCAAATGACTTAAACTCATAGTGCCTTATAAGCGCATTGGCATAACAACGTACATGGCTTCTTCATCGCCAGCACCTTCTATCAATGCACTACTATTTGAATCAGCAAGCGTAAATAAAACGTCTTCTGTTTTTAATGTATTTAATACATCTAAAACATACGATACGTTAAAGCCAATTTCTAAGTCATCACCTTGATAGCTCACTTCAACCACTTCCTCAGCTTGCTCTTGCTCTGGGTTGTTGGCGGTAATTTTTAATAGTCCGTTCGATAAGTTTAACCGTACACCTCTAAACTTCTCGTTCGATAAAATAGATACCCGTTGAAACGCACTGCGTAACCATTCACGATTTGCGGTAATCACTTTATCACCACCACGTGGCAATACTCGGCGGTAATCAGGAAAACGCCCATCAACTAATTTACTAGTAAAAGTAAACTCTGTATCTAAAATACGAATATGATTTGCACCAAATTGAATTGTCACCAACTCATCATCAGCAACCATTAGCCGCATAATTTCTTGTACGCCTTTACGCGGAATTATTAGCTGACGTTGAGTGTTTAACGATTGCGTTAATTGTTTTTGCGCAATTGCTAAACGGTGACCATCAGTAGCCACTGTTTTTATATCAGTATTATCTACTTCAAACGACATACCATTTAAGTAATAGCGTACGTCTTGATTGGCCATCGAAAAGTGAGTGCTTTCAAGTAACTTTCGCAGTTCTAAGCGCGTTAGTTGAAATTCAACTTCACCGTCCCACTGCTCAAGATTAGGAAAGTCTTCCGCAGCGAGTGTAGTTAATGAAAAGCGACTTTTTCCACTAGTCAGTAATAGTTGGTGATCTTGACTGCTCAACGTTAAATCTGAACCGTCTGGCAGACTTTTACAAATATCGAGTAATTTTTTAGCTGGCAAAGTCAATTTAGTATCAGCGGTATCATCGCCAACAAAAACCTTTGCAACAAGTTCAATCTCAAGGTCTGTACCTGTCATTGAAAGCTCGCCATTTTCAACCTCTAACAAAACGTTAGATAAAATTGGCAAGGTATGCTTGCGTTCAATTGCGCCGGATACTTGCACCAAAGGTTTTAAAAATTGTTCTCTTGATATAGTTATTTGCATAATAAAGTCAGCCCTAAGATGACAATGTTCTTATTAGGTTTTGGTAATCTTCTTTCACTTCGTGGCTTTCATCACGTAGTGATTTAATCTTTCTGCAAGCATGCAATACTGTAGTGTGGTCGCGGCCACCAAAGGCATCACCAATCTCAGGTAAGCTGTGATTGGTAAGTTCTTTAGACAGTGCCATAGCAACTTGACGAGGTCTTGCGATAGAGCGGCTGCGGCGCTTAGATAGCAGGTCTGAGACACGAATACGATAATATTCAGCAACCGTACGTTGAATATTGTCTATCGTGACCAGTTTGTCCTGCAAAGCGAGTAAGTCACGTAATGCTTCTTTTACAAAGTCGATCGAAATTGGTCGACCAGTAAAGTTTGCATTAGCAATCACACGATTAAGCGCGCCCTCTAACTCACGCACATTTGAACGTAATTTTTTAGCGATAAAAAAGGCCACTTCGTGAGGTAAATTAATTTTACTCTGCTGGGCTTTTTTCATCAAAATAGCCACTCGCGTTTCAAGCTCTGGCGGCTCAATCGCGATGGTTAAACCCCAACCAAAACGTGATTTAAGGCGATCTTCAACTCCTTCAATCTCTTTTGGATAACGATCTGAGGTTAAAATAATTTGTTGGTTACCTTCAAGTAATGCATTGAAAGTATGAAAGAATTCTTCTTGAGAGCGTTCTTTGTTAGCAAAAAACTGAATATCATCGATCATTAAAGCATCAACACTGCGGTAATAACGCTTAAATTCTTCAATAGCATTATTTTGCAGGGCTTTAACCATATCTTGCACAAAGCGTTCTGAGTGCATATAAACAATTTTTGCATCTGGCTTATTTGCCATAATGCCATTGCCAACCGCATGTAATAAATGCGTTTTACCTAAACCCGTTCCACCATATATAAATACTGGGTTAAAAGCTGCACCAGGATTATCCGCAACTTGCGTCGCAGCAGCTTTTGCTAACTGGTTAGATTTACCTTCAACAAAACTATCAAAGGTGTAGTTTTCTTTAATGTTTGATTTGTAACCAGACTTAGGAGCAGGCTCAACCACAGCTTTAGCTGCTTTTGGTTGCTGCTTTGCTGCCGGCTGATTCATCGGGGTCGCAGAGCCAGTTGTTGCAGGCGCGATCACTTGCGCATTGTGGATTGGCTTGCTACCTACATCAAAGCGTAACTCTGGCGCTTCATCCTTACAAATCTCAACAAGTAATTCATTAATTCGGTTTAAGTACTTTTCTCTTACCCAATCAAGCACAAAGCGATTAGGTGCATAAATCGTCAGGGTATCTTCGGTACTTTCTGCTTGTAGTGGTCTTACCCACATACTGAACTGCTGCGAAGGCAGTTCATCTTGCAATACATATAAACAACTTTGCCAAACCGACAGATACACAGTTAAACTCCCAAAGACTTAGTATTTATTCCCGGTCATCTTTAGTGGCCGGAAATCATACATTTATTACTATTATTTAGGCAATTTATTAACCCAAGACCGAGTATTATGAATGCACTTTATCCACAAGTACAAGATTGATTTTTTTGAAAAATATGATCTGGCTAAAAAAAACAAGCAAGACATTGATTTTTAATAGCAATTATTTTTAACTTCAAAGTATGATCATAGCAAAAAAGGGCTTGGATCGCGATCAAATTATGTGATCTATTTTACTTACCCCAAGCTTTTATGCACTTTTTATACAGAGCCTGTGGAAAACTTCTTTAATATAAGGATCCTAGCAGATCCTGCCAACAGATCTATTATCACCCCTCTATTATAAATGCGATTATGGTTGACTTTAAGGCACTTCATCGATAATATCTCGCGCTCGCAATGGCACCTGTGCCAGGATCGCGACCTGCATAGGATGTTTTAACCTTTAACCGATCGGATGGAATTGTTATGAAAAGAACTTTTCAACCTAGCGTTTTAAAACGCAAACGTGCACACGGTTTCCGTGCTCGCATGGCAACTGTAAATGGCCGTAAAGTATTAGCTCGTCGCCGCGCTAAAGGCCGCAAAGTTCTTTCTGCTTAATATATAAGTGGAAGACTTTAACTTTGGCAGGGAGTTACGTCTGTTAACTCCCTCGCATTACTCTCGCATCTTTAATGAACCCGCTCGGGCCGCAACTCCTTTTTTTACCTTATTAGCAAAACCCAATGACCAAGCAAAACCTCGCTTAGGACTCACTGTCGCTAAAAAACGGGTTAAAAAAGCTTGCCAACGAAACCGTATTAAACGTCTTGCTCGCGAAAGTTTTCGTTTAAACCAACACACTATTGATAATGTCGATATTGTGCTGATGGTTAAAAGTGGTATTGATGAACAGTCAAATGAAGAGCTAACTAAACAACTCACTAAATTATGGCGCAAGATTAACGAACGCTGTAAACCTGGTGCACCAAAACCACCGCCGTTTAAAAAACGCCCCAACAAATCGGCTAAATCCAATAAACAGAGCCAATAGCAATAGAATTACATGGTTAATTAAGGTATCTTTAGCTCACCTTTTAATCATGCATTTAAAATTCCATTTTGGGCGTTTAAATTCATGGTATCCATTCACTAAATATTACGCAGAGGCTTGAACATCATGAGGTTACTAAAACCACTTGTTGCTTTTCCTAAGCGCTGTTTAGTGTTATTAATTCGTGGTTATCAAAAGTGGATTAGTCCGCTGTTAGGTCCGCATTGTCGCTTTAATCCAACCTGCTCTAGTTATGCTATTCAAGCAATTAATTTGCATGGATCTGTAAAAGGGAGTTGGTTAGCGGTTAAACGCATATTAAAATGTCATCCTTTACATTCAGGTGGGGATGATCCCGTACCTGAAAAATTAACCCATATTAACCACCAACACGAGAAATAAGAGCTGTTATGGAATCGCAACGCACGTTTTTATTCATCGGCCTGATGCTTGTATCGTTTTTATTGTTCCAAGAGTGGAATAAAGACTACAACGCACCAAAAGTCGATCCTAGTGCCAACACACAAACACTACAAACTAATTCCCCTGACTCTGATGATTATGTTCCATCATCAACCGATGGTGAATTACCAACTGCAGCAACAACCGCGAAACGTTCAGTTATTGAAATTACTACTGACGTATTCAAAGTTAAAATTGACACCCGTGGTGGTGATATTGTTGAAGCTGACTTACTGCAATACGAAGAAACAAAAGGCAGCGAAACGCCTTATATGTTACTTGGTGAGTTTGATGGTAAACAATACTTCTCTCAGAGTGGTTTAATAGGCTTAAATGGCCCAGATGCATCTGCAGAAGGTCGCCCGGTTTATCACTCTGAGCAAAAAACATTTGCTTTAACAGGTGACGAACTTCGCGTACCACTTACATTTACTGATAGCAAAGGTGTTAGTTTTACTAAAACGTATGTATTCAAAAAAGGTCAATACGATGTTGCTTTAGAATACTCAGTAAATAACACCACCGCAGAGCCAATTCAAGTACAGCTGTATACGCAAGTAAAACGCACAGTACAAGATAAAGGCAGCTTAGTTGACCAAAACTACTTAGGTGCTGCCTATGGTTCTGCTGAGGAAAAGTACGAGAAATATAGCTTTTCTGATATGGCCGACAAAAACCTTAGCATTAATACCCAAGGTGGTTATATTGCTTTTATTCAGCACTACTTTGTAAGTGCGTGGGTTCCTTCGCAAGAACAGCAAAATACCCTTTACAGCTTAATTGCTAAAGGCAACGCAGCAATTATTGGTGCTAAAGGTGAGCCGATAAATGTACAAGCGAACCAACAAGCAACTCTTGGTGCAACTTACTATATGGGCCCTAAAGAGTCGGATATACTTGAAGCTATTCATCCGAACTTAGATTTAACTGTCGATTACGGTTGGTTATGGTTTATCTCACAGCCGTTATTTATACTATTAAAATGGCTACATAGCATACTAGGTAACTGGGGTGTGGCAATTATCGCCATTACTGTGATTGTTAAATCAGCAATGTACCCACTTACCAAAGCGCAATATACGTCAATGGCGAAGATGCGTGCCCTACAGCCTAAAATGGCTGCATTAAAAGAAAAGTTTGGTGATGACCGTCAAAAATTCGGCCAAGCAACCATGGAAATGTACCGCAAAGAGAAAGTAAACCCTATGGGTGGCTGTTTCCCTATTTTGCTGCAAATGCCAATTTTCTTAGCGCTATTTTATGTATTCTTAGAATCAACAGAACTGCGTCATGCTGAATTTATTTTTTGGTTAACTGACTTATCTGCGAAAGACCCATACTACGTATTACCAATTTTATTTGGTGCAAGTATGTTTATAACGCAAAAGCTACAACCAATGACGGTAACTGATCCGATGCAACAAAAGATGATGACCTTTATGCCGGTTATCTTCTCAGTGTTCTTCCTTTGGTTCCCATCTGGTCTAGTACTTTACTGGTTAGTATCAAACCTTATCTCTATCGCACAGATGCTGATCATCTATCGCGGTATGGAAAAGCAAGGAATAAAAGTCAGGGGCTAATTTGCTCAGTTACTTAAATTAAGGCGACCATTGGTCGCCTTTTTTATTGCCCGCTATTCGCCAGTCATAACTGCATAGGTTACAATACGCCCATACCATTACTCTTTAAGTTGGCAAATTATTAGCATGATCAATCAAGACACAATTGCAGCACAAGCAACCGCACCTGGTCGTGGTGGCGTTGGTATTATTCGCGTTTCTGGCAGTTTAGTAAAAATCGTCGCCGAACAGATTATTGGTCGTTGCCCTAAGGTGCGTTACGCCGATTACGTGCCATTTAACAGTCTTGCTGGCGAGCAACTTGATCAAGGTATTGCTATTTATTTTGCCGGGCCAAACTCCTTCACTGGCGAAGATGTACTTGAACTACAAGGCCATGGCGGTCCTGTAGTACTGGATATGCTACTTAAAGAAATTAGCCAAATTGAAGGTGTGCGATTAGCAAAGCCAGGCGAGTTTTCTGAGCGCGCCTTTATGAACGACAAAATGGACTTAACCCAAGCAGAAGCAATTGCTGACTTAATTAATGCCACTTCAGAACAAGCAGCCAAAAGCGCCTTACAATCACTCCAGGGCGAGTTCTCTAAGCACATTGATACCTTAGTTGAAAAAGTCATTCACTTGCGTATGTACGTTGAAGCGGCCATTGATTTTCCCGATGAGGAAATAGACTTTTTATCTGACGGTAAAGTCTCTGGTGATCTAAATGCTATTATCACCCAGCTAAGCAATGTGACCAATCAAGCAAAACAAGGCAGCATTATGCGTGAAGGTATGCGCGTGGTGATTGCTGGGCGCCCTAACGCAGGCAAATCTAGTTTACTAAATGCACTTGCAGGGCGTGAAGCCGCTATTGTTACTGAAATTGCCGGCACCACCCGTGACGTACTACGAGAACACATTCACATTGATGGCATGCCGCTACATATTATAGATACTGCAGGCCTGCGGGAAAGCCCAGACCGCGTTGAGCAAATAGGCATTGAACGCGCATGGGATGAAATAAAACAAGCCGACCGCGTGTTGTTTATGCTTGATGGCACTGATACCAAAGACACTGACCCACATGCTATTTGGCCAGAGTTTATGGCCAAACTACCTGCCGGTATGGGCGTAACCGTGATCAGAAATAAAGCCGATTTATCGGGTGACGAAGTAGGTATGAGCGAAAACCAGCAATATCCAGTGATCAGCTTAAGTGCTAAAAATGCTGATGGTATAGAGTTAGTTCGTACTCACTTAAAAGCATGTATAGGTTTTCAGGGAGCTACCGAAGGCGGTTTTATGGCCCGCCGTCGTCACTTGGATGCACTCGATAGCGCAGCTCATCATTTACAAACTGGCAAAGACCAATTAGAGATGCATATTGCCGGTGAGATCCTAGCTGAAGAACTACGTTTAACACAAAACTACTTAAACGAGATCACCGGTGAATTTACCTCTGACGATCTACTTGGCAAAATTTTCAGCTCGTTTTGTATCGGTAAATAACAAGGTAAACTAAAGGAAACAAACATCCAACGAAAGTTAAAATATCTAATTTATTCATAAATCTAATAGATTTTTAATCTTTCAATAGTTTCCTTTAGTTACATAATATGGGTCTTGAATGGCCCACCACTCTCTTTGTTATGGGCCACTATTGGTCCACCAAAGAGGAAGTTATTATAGATCGTAAACGAAAAGAGGCTATGACCACCCTACCAAGTCTATTTCAATAAAGGAGATTAGATTGGGAAACGGGGAAAATATAATAAAAACAGATAAATATAAATTTATTTACCTTCCCGCTTTATTTGAAAAGCCAGTTGTATCTAGGAGGTGTAAAAGCGTCGAGTGCTTGCCACTCAGAGCACCGCATACCTCTTGGATAACCTTCACTACGCAGAGAAAAGCCAGTCAAACTAGAAATCGCCCGCAGGGTTGCGAAGCAAGGGGGCCCCGCTTGCGGGGTTCCGATTTATAGCTTTACGGGACTTGAATTCAAGAGTGGTTTAGTTCAATAAATGAGAGGAAATTGTTTAATAATAATAGAAGCGACTGAGTGAGTTTGCTATGTTATTGACATACTTAAATTTTGCTCTTTGAAGAAGATAATATATATGGATGTTCCAAAAAAAATAAGAGATAGCAGTGCGATAGCTTCATGGAGTGGTTTTATATATCAAGGAAAAGTTGCTCTCTATCATTGTATTCACTTACTCAACGATGAAAGTTATAGACCATGCAACTTAAAGGTAGAGTCTCTTGATGATTTTGTTATTTATAGTCAGGAAGATAAGGCTTTAAGTCTTCATCAAGTAAAAGCTAGAGTAGATAGTAAACGCTCTGCATATAATTCAGCAGTTCAACAGGCAGCAGAGATTGCAGCATATGGAATTGATAAAAATACTAAACGCTGGTTTCATGTTGCTCGTGAACTAGATGACTTTTCTCCATTTAATCCAACCAACACTACGCAAAACAAAGTTGAGTTTTATCGCTATAATGATGGCAACCAATACCTTCAGCTGGACCAAGTTAACGCCAAACTTGAGAAAGTAACCTCGGACTATTTAGCAAAAGCTAAACTAAACAGCTCTCCACTACTAATACAGTATAAGCTTGCCTTGCTCTATACGTTACTTGATACAAAAGTTATATCAGCTCATTCCAAAATTCACAATGAGGGTGAAATAAAGTTTAACGCAGCTAATAAAACTCCAATTTTATTTACTGAGATTGAGGAATGTTTAAAATCAGAAGTCCTAGATGATACCGATGAACGCATGGTTTTGAACAGATTTAAGCGCAACTTACTCGAAAGAACGGATCTTCTTATCGAAAGTAATGAAACTTCATCACAAATATCACTTATAGATATATTAGCTTGCCGAAACGCTATTGCCCATATGGATCTGTCAAAGCTGAAGAGGCTCTATTATGCTAAAAAGCCAAATATAGCCTCTGTTACCGTTGAAGGATTTAGTCATGACAGTGTAGAAAACTATATGGATATAATTGCACTTATTAGGAAATTAGTAGTTGCCTCTGATCTTCCTCATTATCACCAACAAATATTTGGCACATATCTACCAACAGCTATTCAATTAAAAAAAATCAATGAGAAGCTATCTTTATCAGAAATACAAAACAATGTTGAAGCATTACGAGAAAACTCAATAATTCAGGATATTTTGTACGAATATAACAATTTAATTGTTGAAATGAAGCATCCCCCTTTCCCACTCAGTGAAGCTTCAAAAATAACGGGAAAGTTTATAGATGTTTCAGAAGATGATGAAGACAAGAACCGACTCACAAAAATTCATAACGTAAGATTCATCTCAACGGAAGATGCTCAAGGGGAACTAAATGATTAAACAGATTATTCAACAAGTAGCGGAAAAGTCACCTTGTCAATTTCAACAGTTGGAATCTCCATTTGAAGAATTAGATTTTTATGAAGCAAAAGATTCTCGCTTCCAGCGCTTCCTTGTTGTTCTAGAAGTCAATCAGCTATGCTCTCCATCTAAGCTAAATGCTCAAGTGCAAGATAAAACCCCTGAAAGCCTTCTAACAAAACCATCTTTTGCTAAGAATACTGACTTGGTTATCTTATTCAAGTTGGACGAGCTTACAGAGCTTCCGCAGCAGGAGCATAGTATTTTTGATATTGAAGAAAATGCCTATAGCCTCAAAAAACATGTTTTATATTATACAACAAAGGAACTAGACCAGCTAAAACAATACCTTGATAGAGGTGAAGACATAGACTCATTAATATCCAGCTCTGAAGCTTTTACACGCTATAAAGAAAATCCAAGCGAGGAAACTGCTTTTAGCTTGACCTGCCGTCTTTTTGTCAAACTTCCTTTTTTAGCTGCTCCAATACAAGAGTCAACTTTAGAAGACGCAAATAAAATTGCGGATCAGCTGCTAAGCGAGAAGCAACTTTTAACCTTCTTCCAATCAATAGAGCTACAACTTGATAAAGGTAGTGAATATAAAAAAGTCATGGAGACACTAATAGATGAACAAATGGCGAATTAATCGACTAAAAATAAATGGCTTCAAAGTATTCTCTTCCTTCGAAGAGCATTATGAAAGTGACCTAATCATCTATGATGGACCAAATGGATTTGGTAAAACATCTCTATTTGATGCTAAACAGCTACTTTTCCGTGGGAAGCTACCTAGAATTACAGCTCGATTAAAACCAGTTACCCCTAATAAACATAGCTTTAAAAGTAATCTTTATAGGCATAATGGTTATACTGGTGATATCTGTATTGTGGCTGAGCTAACTAATGGCAGCGAATCAATAAGCATTATGCGTAAGGCTGAAGCTAATGAAATGAAGTCCAAAAAGAACAAGCCTAGTGAGTTCTCTATTTTTAAGTTATATCAGCTAGTAAGCTTCAATGACTGGACATCTGCAAAAGCAATTAACGATGAGAATGCGTTCTGGCAGCAACACTTAGGGAGTAACTTTCAAAAAAACTTCGACGTATTAAACTACCTTCAGCAAGATAGCAAAGCATTGGTCATTCCAGATGGTTGCTGCGGAGATACAACTCGAACCAAGCAAATTGAACATCTTATCAATTTAGATGAACTTGAGGCTAGAAGGGAAAATATTAATAACCTAAAAGAAGCTCGAAAATCAGCTTACGACCTAGAAGTAAAAAACAAAGACTTATTAGATAAAGAAATTAATCAACTAAAGCAGCAGTTATCTGCACCTGGAGAAGCAGCAGAGTATTGCCGACTGACTACTATGGAGCCAACTCCAATCTGGGATTCAGAGGCACCTCTAACAATTGAGCGCGTGGCTGATTACCCGAATCAACTTGCACAGGTGAATCTTATTAAAACACTTCTCGAGCACTCTAGCGAGATCGAGTTGCGAGAAAGAAACAGGAAGAAAAGAGCTTTCTTACAGACAAAAGAGTTTGCTTTAGCCATAAACCTTGCTCCGCATTTTCATAAACTACAAAAGTTAAAAAACTTACGTGAACAAAGAAAACCATTGAATCAAGCAATAAACATTGCCAAAAAGAACGCAACTGCACTAAAAGAAATTGACTTACCACCACTCAAACAATCATTGACAGATCAGTTCGATGACTTTTGTGAGCTAGTTAAGGCTAAAGAAAAATTCCAAGCTTACCAAGGCAAAATAGAGGAAACAAAAAACAAAACTCTAGAGTTAAGAAGTCGATTAAAAGCGGCTATTAATCAGGATGAGGCTCACTGTCCTCTGTGTGGTTTTGATTACAATGAGCAAAAATTGCTCATTGATGCGATAGATACTCGAACAAAAACAATTGAAAGAGAGCTTGATGAAAATGGACAAAAAGTTGCTAGCTATACGCAAAAAATTAGTATAACCCTACAAACACTAATTCCAAAACTTGAACAACAACTAGTAAAAATAGATACAGAGTTCAACCCTGTGCTACTTCGTGAATTGGAGTTGAATGAGCATCAATCACTGCGTCTAATCAAAATCGCAGAGCGTGTTCAAAACATAAATATTACACTACCAACTGAATACTTAGAAACTCCAGAGCAAAAAGCAGAACAAGTTGAGATTGTGCGTCAACAAATACAATCGTCATTTGAAGCTGAAAGCGACTTACTTTCAGAGCAGGCTTTCGCTTTCTATCATAGTACTTTTAGTAACTCTGAAGAGCTTAAGGTCATTACTCAAGATTTAATTAAAAAGAAACTCGCTTATCTACATAACGAGTACAACAACCTTATCAGCAAAACACATGAAATAAAGCTAATAGCTTTCAACCAATCCCAAGCAAGGTTAGAGGCTATTAGCAAGGTAGAGAATAAGTTAAAAGAAACTGAAAAGCAGCTCAATTTAGCTCGTAATACGTATATAAACAAAACACTTGGTGAGATTGAATTACTGTTCCACATATACAGTGGACGCTTATTACAAAATATGCAGACTGGATTAGGAATTTTTTTAGAGCGAACTGAGGGAACTCAAAAAGATACTCCTTTGCAGTTTAAAACAGCAAAGGGAAATGAACACGATGCTGTTCTCTCTATGAGCAGCGGGCAAATCAGCGCCTTAGCACTGGCCTTATTTCTTGCTCTTAACAAAAAATATGCAGAAACAGCTTTTGTTTTCATTGATGATCCTACGCAGTGTATGGATGAAATCAATATCGCATCTCTCAGTGATTTATTAAGAGTAGAATTTCGAGATCGACAAGTAATAATGTCAACCCATGAACAAGACATAGCTAATTATTTGATATACCGCTACGGTAAAGCAGGATTATCACATAAAAAGATAAATCTTTTAAAGAAACATAGAGATGAACATATAAATAATTAGCCCCACAAAAAAATAAACTTTTAAGGCGGATTGGCGACGAGTCGTCCGTCGAGGCCACTGCTCATGATGCCTCGACATCCGATCCGCCTTGAATAATTGCAGGGCCAGAAGAGGGATAGAGATTTGAGCTCACCAAAAGGTGTTGCAATCTCTGATCACTGTGATAATTTTAATGTTGAACTCGCTCGTAATGAGCATAAAGAAAAAGGGCGTATTAAATGCCCGTAACACGTTCCTGAGGAGCTGCATTCGCAGCATTATGGGTCACACGACCACCCCCTATAAATAACAGTAGTTCGCGCTGTATTTCAACATAACTCACACTAAAATTTACGTTCAGTGCCGAATTTGGCCAGCGTAGTCACCGTAATCTTTTTATAGTCATAATGAAATTCACTTTTGAGATCATTATGAATAAATACCAAACCTTTCATCAATTACATAAACAAGACCAATTATTTTTATTACCAAATGCGTGGGATCCATTAAGCGCTCGTATATTAGCTGATGCTGGTTTTGCTGCTATCGCCACAACAAGTTGGGGGATGGCCCAATCTCGAGGTCAAGAAGATGGCGAACAATGCTCATTTGAGGAGTTTATAAGTCAGCTAAAACCAATAATCGATGCTGTTAATATTGCTGTTTCTGTGGATATTGAATCAGGTTACAGTAATGACGTAAGCACTATTTGTCAGCATGTTTTGGCCGTAGCCAAATTAGGTGCTGTCGGTATTAATATTGAGGATTCAGATAAAAAAACAGCTCAGTTACGCTCCCTAGAACACCAAGTAGAGATCCTTAAATCGATTAAAAATACACTTAAAAAGTATGGTTTTTCACAGCTATTTATCAATGCTAGAACTGATTGCTACAGCCAAAATATGGCTTCTCTTGAACATGTAATAACTCGATCTTTGGCTTATCAAGACGCTGGCGTTGATGGTATTTTTATCCCTGGATTATCCGATTTAACAGCAATAAAGCAAATAACAACGACACTTAAGGTGCCACTTAACGTGATGGCACAGCCATTAAAAAGTGATTTCCTTTGCGATAATAGTAGTAATAGCAGCTCATTATTTGCACATGGCGTGCAAAGATATACGCTTGGTAATGCACTATTTGATGCCACAAAAGCCTATATTTTTACCGCTAGCAGTACTTTTAATAGCACAAAAAGTAGCGATCATTTATTCTAATCGGAGTTTTAAAAGCTATTTATACAAAATTAAAATCATAATTAGTGATAAAAATAGCAACTAATTTAGAAATTGATCAGCACAAGCTCAAATTGTTATCCACAATTTGGGCTTTTTTGATCATTTTTAACTGAGAGGCATATAAAAAGTACTCAATTTATTAGCTCAAACAGTATAAATCGAGCAATAAACCCACTAAATCAACTTTAATTGCCATTAATTACTAATTTAGCACCCTACTTGAAATATTTTTTGGCATTTCATAAATTAATTTATAGCCAAAACGATCGTTATCAACAGGCGATCTATCCACATTATGATCACTCGTTTTAAAACTCTTAATAAAACGAAAATTCACCACTCATAAAACATAAAATCAATAGCTTAGTAAAATAAAAATAAGATCTTATGTTTTTACTACCCAGCTTTCCCACTTTTTATCAACAGCTTGATCAGAAGATTACATATTGGAATACTTTATTTTATTCATATATATCAAGAAATTACGAATTAAAAATAAAAAACATCAAAAATCGTACCTTAAATACTTATACAAACTTCCATTCAAGGCTTTACTGCTGAGTAAACTCAGTTATCATAAGCCTATAACTAAGCAGTTGTGTGATCAAATAGAATTATGAACTCCGTTAATATCATTATAGGCAGCCAAATGGGATCTGCTGAGTATGTAGGTGAGCAACTAGCAGAGCAGTTAGTTACTCAAGGGATCACTACAGAAGTTCATGATCAACCTAACTTTTCACAGATAAACCAAGAAAATACTATCTGGTTATTGTGTACTTCTACTTATGGTGCTGGTGATTACCCTGAGAACCTTTTATCCTTTGTTGAAGATATTAATCAAGTTAATGATTTAAAAGGATTAAACTTTAGTGTTATTGGTTTAGGTGACACCAGTTATGATACCTATAACCTCGCTGGCCGTAATCTAGAACAACTTTTAGTAAGTAAAGGCGCGCGCTGTATAGCAGAGCGCTTAGAGTTGAATATTCTTGATGAAGAACTACCAGAAGACACCGCATTAGCTTGGTTACCAAGCTGGATCGAGCAAATAAAGCGTATTTAATTAAGATCACAGTTTAGATCCAAATTTAAAGTTACCCACAATTTACTGAGTATTTAGATCAGATTGTGGATAAGCTATGATCTAACTGCGTTTTAAGACTATGTTATCCATTGGATAAGATCTGATCCAATACCCCCTGTGCATAAAGAGCCTTTTTGATCAGAGCTTATAATCAGTTAGATCCGATCATATTAACACCTTTAGATCCGATCTAACTTTATGTTTTAATAAGTAAACTAAACCTTATCAACAGAAATCATGCTCAGTAGTAGTAACAGTAATAAAAGATCTCTTTAAAAGATCCTTTATATTATTAGAGATCATTTACTTAGATCTTGGCCACAGTTTAATCATTTATCTTCTGTAAATTTATAGGTAGAATACGCTCCCCCTTGAAAGTTTGCTGGTTGATTAAGTAGGATCCCGAAATGATTTTTCACGAAAATTTTGATGTTATTGTTGTTGGTGGTGGACATGCAGGTACAGAAGCTGCGTTAGCTGCTGCACGTATGGGTATGAATACCCTACTGCTGACTCACAATATGGATACCCTTGGTCAGATGTCATGTAACCCAGCAATTGGTGGTATTGGCAAAGGTCATTTGGTTAAAGAAATTGATGCACTAGGTGGTGCAATGGCCCAAGCAATTGATAAAGGCGGTATTCAATTCCGTACTTTAAATTCTTCAAAGGGACCTGCAGTAAGAGCTACTCGTGCACAAGCAGATCGCGCTTTATATAAAGCTGCTATTCAAGATATTTTACAACACCAAGATAACCTGAAGATCTTTCAGCAATCATGTGATGATCTGATTGTTGAAAATAATAAAGTAACAGGTGTTGTTACTCAAATGGGACTGCGTTTTAGCGCACCTTCTGTGGTATTAACCGTAGGCACTTTCCTTGGTGGCCAAATTCACATTGGCTTAGAAAACTTCAAAGGTGGTCGCGCTGGTGATCCACCTTCAATCGCATTAGCAAATCGTTTACGTGAATTACCATTTCGTGTTGATCGCTTAAAAACTGGAACGCCACCACGTATTGATGCCCGTACAGTTGATTTTAGTAAAATGGAACAACAACCTGGTGATGCTATAACACCGGTGTTTTCATTTATGGGTAAGCAGTTAGATCATCCACAACAAATTTCTTGCTTCATCACATACACCAATGAAAAAACTCATGATGTGATCCGCAATAATTTACATCGTTCACCTATGTACTCAGGTGTTATTGAAGGGATTGGTCCACGTTACTGTCCTTCTATTGAAGATAAAATTGTTCGCTTTGCAGATAAAGACAAACATCAAATTTTTGTTGAGCCTGAAGGCCTAACATCTTATGAGCTTTATCCAAATGGTATTTCAACTAGTTTGCCATTTGATGTGCAATTAGAGATTGTGCAATCAATCACTGGCTTTGAAAATGCACATATTTGCCGTCCAGGCTATGCTATCGAGTACGACTTTTTTGATCCACGCGATTTAAAGAAATCATTAGAGACCAAATTTATTGATGGTTTGTTCTTTGCTGGACAGATCAATGGCACTACAGGCTATGAAGAAGCAGGTGCACAAGGCTTAATTGCAGGTATGAATGCAGCATTGCAAGTGCAAGGTAAAGAGCCTTGGACACCACGCCGTGATGAAGCTTATGTCGGTGTATTAATCGACGATTTAACTACACTAGGTACCAAAGAACCGTACCGTATGTTTACTAGTCGTGCTGAATACCGTTTGTTACTACGTGAAGACAACGCTGATATTCGTTTAACAGCAAAAGGTCGTGAACTTGGTTTAGTTAACGATGAACGCTGGCAAGCATTTAATGAAAAAATGGATATCATTGCAAAAGAATCTCAACGGATCAAAGAAACTTGGATCCATAAAGATCACGCTGTAATTGATCAAGTTAATGGCTTACTTAAAACACCATTAACCCGAGAAGCAAGTTTAGAAGAATTATTACGTCGCCCTGAGATCCGTTATAACGATCTAATGGCGATCGAAGGATTAGGATCTGAGTTTGATCATGCAACAGCGTTAGAGCAAGTTGAGATCCACACTAAGTACGCAGGTTATATTGCTCGTCAGCAAGAAGAGATCAATAAGCAACTTCGTCATGAGTTAACTATTTTGCCTAAAGATTATGATTACTCGATCGTATCGGGTCTATCAAATGAAGTGGTTGCTAAATTAACTGAGGCGCGTCCTGATACAATCGGTCAAGCATCACGTATTTCAGGTATCACGCCTGCTGCTATTTCGCTATTATTAGTTTATCTGAAGAAGCAAGGCTTACTACGTAAAATTGCGTAGTCATTAAGGAATACTGTGTTACAGCAACAATTAACTACTTTGTTAGCGCAAACTGATATTGCGCTGACTGAAAAACAACAGCAACAATTGGTTCAGTATGTTGAGTTACTCAATAAATGGAACAAAGCTTATAATTTAACCTCAGTGCGTTTACCTGAGGATATGATGATTAAGCATATTATGGATAGCTTAGTTGTTGCACCTCACCTACCCGGTCATCATTATATTGATGTTGGTACGGGTCCTGGTCTTCCGGGTATCGTATTAGCTATTGCATTACCTGAGACACAATTTATTTTATTAGATAGTTTAGGTAAACGCGTGCGTTTTTTAATGCAGGTAAAACATGAGCTAGGTCTGAAAAATGTAACCCCGGTGCAGTCTAGAGTTGAAGATTATCAACCAAGTGTTAAATTAGATGGTGTATTGAGTCGTGCTTTTGCATCTTTACAAGATATGGTTGACTGGTGTTCGCACTTGATTGATCATTCAGGTAAGTTTATTGCCTTAAAAGGCGTATTTCCAAGTGAAGAGCTAGAATCTTTACCAGCAGGTGTTAAGTTCGAGCAAAAAATCACCTTGGAAGTACCAAAATTAGATGCGCAAAGACATTTAATTATTCTTTCTAAAGACTAGGGATCAGAGATACTGTGGCAAAAGTCATCGCAATAGCAAACCAAAAAGGTGGTGTGGGTAAAACCACCACAGCAGTTAATCTCGCGGCATCAATGGCTGCAACTAAACGTAAAGTGTTGCTTATTGATCTCGATCCGCAAGGCAATGCAACCATGGGTAGCGGCGTAGACAAATACGGCGATGTGGCAACAATTTATGATTTATTAATCGAAGATAAACCAATTGAAGAAGTTGTTACTAAAGAAACCTCTGGTGAATATCATTTAATTGCTGCCAATGGTGATGTTACCGCCGCCGAAGTTAAACTGATGGAGCTTTATGCTCGAGAAGTACGACTACGCAATGCCCTTGAAAAAATATCTGATCAATATGAATTTATTTTTATCGACTGCCCACCATCACTGAACATGCTTACGGTGAATGCAATGGCGGCCGCGGATTCAATTTTAGTGCCTATGCAATGTGAATATTATGCGCTTGAAGGCTTAACCGCATTAATGGACACAATTACGCAATTAGCCAAGTTAGTTAATCCAAAACTACAGATTGAAGGGATTTTACGTACTATGTACGATCCGCGTAATCGTTTGGCCAATGATGTATCTGAGCAGCTTAAACAACATTTTGGCGATAAAGTATACCGCACCGTGATCCCACGTAATGTACGTTTAGCTGAAGCGCCGAGTTTTGGTGCACCCGCAATGTATTATGACCGGGCATCAAGTGGCGCTAAAGCGTATTTAGCACTTGCCGGTGAAATGTTACGCAGAAAAGAAAAAATATCCCCAATCGTCGCCTAACTTGAGGTAAAAAGAACATGTCTGCTAAAAAACGCGGTTTAGGCCGAGGACTCGATGCTTTATTAAGCTCGTCAAAACCAGCACCGAGTGCCCGCACTGAACAACCCAACGTGAGTGAGCAGGATGTAATTGTTCAGCCAACCAGTAGTGAACTGCAAAAGCTACCGATTGAGTTTTTACACTCAGGTAAATATCAGCCACGTAAAGACATGTCCGAAGAAGCGCTTGAAGAGCTAGCAAGCTCAATTCGATCGCAAGGGATTATTCAGCCAATTGTAGTTCGTCCAGTAGCAGAAAACAGTTATGAGATAATTGCTGGTGAACGTCGCTGGCGTGCTGCACAAATAGCTAAGCTAGACGTAGTACCATGTATCATTAAAGATGTGCCTGATGAAGCTGCGGTGGCCATCGCATTGATTGAAAATATTCAACGCGAAGATCTAAATGCCATGGAAGAAGCGGTTGCATTGCACCGTTTGTTAACTGAGTTTGAATTAACTCACCAACAAGTGGCAGATGCCGTAGGCAAATCACGCACGACGGTAACTAATTTATTACGACTAAATAATCTTAATGATGATGTTAAAATATTGTTGGAACATGGCGATATTGAAATGGGGCATGCGCGTTGTTTATTAGCCCTTGAAGGTGAAGCACAATCTGATGCTGCTCGACTGGCTGTAGCAAAGGCTTTAACTGTACGCGAAACAGAAAAATTAGTTCGTTCAATTATTGAACCTGCCCCTAAAAAAGAAACTTTCGAAAAAGATCCAGATGTCAAACAGTTAGAACAACAATTAGCCGAAAACTTGGGTGCTAAAGTTGAAATTAACTACAACAAAAAAGGCAAAGGAAACTTAGTTATTTCGTATACTAACTTAGAAGAGTTAGATGGAATTTTAAGCCGTATAAATGCAGAGAATTCCGAGCATTAATAAATATCATGTCCAAAAAGAGACATTCGTCGCAAATTTGCACCACAATACACCGACTCAAGTTGCAAAACTGGTAGGAATCAGTATAATTTCGCCAGTTTTCATGCCCTGACAATTAGATTGCCACTAAGGTTAACTAAACGTGACAAATAAGTTAGCGAGGCCATATCGGCTTGCCGCATTAAAATTAATATGTCTTCAGGGTGTTGTAGCATTAGTTGCTGCTGTAATCATTTTTGTTGGTTGGGGAGTAGATGCCGGCCTTTCAGCTATCGCTGGAGGCACTGTAGCGGTGCTCCCTAATTTTGTATTTGTTATCTATGCATTCCGTTATATGGGTGCTAGTAAAGCAAAACAAGTGTTTGCCTCGTTTAAACGCGGCAACGGATTAAAATTTTTGCTAACAATCTTTTTGTTTGCGCTGATATTTAAACTGTATCCGGTAATCTTTTTGCCATTTTTTTGTAGTTTTATATTAGTGATGTTCGTTGGATTGTTCGCGCCAGTTTTTTTTAATCATTAACTTTTGGGATATAACATGGCTGCAGGTGAAGAGCTAACTCTAACGGGTTACATCAAGCACCACCTAACCAACGGTCAGGTGCGTCTATCCGACGACCCTAACAATTGGTGGATGGTACTTAATGTCGATACCCTCGCATGGTCTATCGGTTTAGGATTGATCTTTCTATGGATCTTCAAGCGCGCTGCGAATAAAGCAACGCTTGGTGTTCCTGGTAAATTTCAGTGCTTTATCGAGATGGTCGTAGAATTCGTTGACTCTAACGTGAAAGATACCTTTCACGGTAAAAGTAAACTAATTGCCCCTCTTGCTCTGACAATTTTTGTCTGGGTATTCTTGATGAACTTAATGGATTTAATACCTGTTGACTTCCTACCAACTGCTGCGGCATTGATTAGTGGTGAGTCTTGGGATGTTATTTCAAGCGGTCAATCGCATACTTATATGAAAGTGGTACCTACAACCGACCTTAACTTAACGTTAGCAATGGGTTTAGGTGTATTCGCACTTATCATCTTTTATTCGATTCGCGTTAAAGGCGTTATGGGTTTTGTTAAAGAACTTACATTACAACCGTTTAACGTTAAGAACCCAGTGGTTCAAGCACTATTTATTCCAGTAAACTTGTTACTAGAGCTAGTAACCTTGTTTGCTAAGCCAATCTCATTGGCACTACGTTTATTTGGTAACTTATACGCAGGTGAATTGATCTTCATTCTGATTGCAGCGATTGGCTTATTCCAATTACCACTGCACTTCGTATGGGCTGTGTTCCACATTCTCGTAATCGTATTGCAAGCATTCATCTTCATGATGCTAACAATTGTATACCTGAGCATGGCGTCAACTGATCATTAATCAGACGTCAGTTCAATAAAGATTTTTTTACTTAAACTTTAAACTTTGAAAATTAATCGGAGAAAACAATGGAAATCGTACTAGGTCTTAAATATATCGCTGTAGCGTTACTTATCGGTTTTGGTGCTTTAGGTACTGCTATCGGTTTTGGTAACTTAGGTGGTAAATTCCTTGAGTCTGCTGCTCGTCAACCTGAGCTTGCACCACAACTACAAGTTAAAATGTTCATCGTAGCGGGTCTTATCGATGCTATCGCGATGATCGGTGTAGGTATTGGTCTATACATGTTGTTCGCACTTTAATATTGAAAAAATACTTTATCCGCGATCAACTATTGACTAAGGAGGAGTGGTTGTGAGTTTAAACCTTACTCTACTCGGCGAATTAATAGCATTTATCGTTTTTGTTTGGTTCTGCATGAAGTTTGTGTGGCCACCACTTAACGGTGCTATTGAAGCTCGCCAGAAAAAAATTGAAGATGGTTTAGCGGCCTCTGATAAAGCTGAAAAAGATCTTGAACTTGCTCGTAAAAAAGCAACTGCAGAACTTAAAGAAGCTAAATCACAAGCTGCTGAAATCATCGAGCAAGCTAAGAAGCGTGCAACGCAAATCGTAGACGAAGAGACATCTCGTGGTCACGACGAGCGCGAAAACATCATTGCTCAAGGTCATTCTGAAATTGAAGCCGAGCGTAACCGTGTTAAAGAAGAACTGCGTAAGCAAGTTGCTACTTTAGCGGTTATCGGCGCACAGAAGATTCTAGAGCGCGAAATCAATGAAGCCGCGCACAGCGACATTGTTGAAAAACTTGTAGCTGAGCTTTAATAGGAGGGTCTGAGCATGTCTGAATTGACTACAATCGCTCGCCCATACGCTAAAGCGGCCTTTGAATTTGCCGTTGAAAAAGGCGTAGTTGAGAGTTGGAATGATATGTTGTTTTTTGCTTCAGAAGTGGCGAAAAATGAACAAGTCGCTCAATTCCTAACTGGAAGCGCCTCTGCTGATAAGCAATCAGAAATTGTTATTTCTGTTTGTGCAGAGCAACTCAACGAATACGGTCAGAACCTTGTAAAGGTGATGGCTGAAAATGGACGTTTGACCGCCCTACCAGCTGTTGCACAATTGTTCTCTGCTTTTAAAGCAGATTACGATAAAGAGATTGATGTTGACATCACCTCTGCAACAACCCTTGCTGCAACGCAGCAAGAAACACTGGTAGCGGCACTTGAAAAACGTTTCGCACGCAAAGTTAAGCTGAATTGTAGTGTTGACGAATCACTTGTTGGTGGCCTTATGATTAAGGCTGGAGACACAGTAATCGACGGCACTGTTCGCGGTAAATTAAACCGTTTAGCCACTACACTACAATCGTAATTGGGAAGAAGAGCATGCAACTTAATTCCACTGAAATTTCTGATCTGATCAAACAACGTATTGAGAAGTTCGAAGTTGTAAGTGAAGCTCGTAACGAAGGTACAATTGTATCTGTTACTGACGGTATCATTCGCATTCACGGTCTTGCTGACTGTATGCAAGGTGAAATGATTGAGCTTCCAGGCAACCGTTATGCTATCGCACTAAACCTTGAGCGTGACTCAATTGGTGCAGTAGTAATGGGTCCATACGCTGACCTTACAGAAGGCGTAAAAGTATACACAACTGGTCGTATCTTAGAAGTTCCTGTTGGTGCTGGTTTACTTGGTCGTGTTGTAAACACACTAGGTGCACCTATCGACGGTAAAGGCGCTTTAGATAACGACGGTTTTGAACCTGTAGAAAAAATTGCACCGGGTGTAATCGAACGTAAATCAGTAGATGAGCCAGTACAAACTGGTTATAAATCTATCGATGCGATGATCCCAGTGGGTCGTGGTCAACGTGAACTTGTGATCGGTGACCGCCAAACAGGTAAAACTGCACTAGCAATCGATGCAATCATCAATCAAAAAGACACAGGCGTTAAGTGTGTGTACGTAGCGATTGGTCAAAAAGCATCTACTATTGCTAACGTAGTACGTAAATTAGAAGAGCACGGTGCATTAGCAAATACTATCGTAGTTGTTGCATCTGCTTCTGAGTCTGCGGCACTTCAGTACTTAGCACCGTTCGCGGGCTGTACTATGGGTGAATACTTCCGTGACCGTGGTGAAAACGCATTAATCGTATATGATGATTTATCTAAGCAAGCAGTTGCTTACCGTCAAATCTCATT
The DNA here is from genome assembly GCF_014164125.1 of Pseudoalteromonas sp. SG44-8. NCBI lineage: Bacteria > Pseudomonadati > Pseudomonadota > Gammaproteobacteria > Alteromonadales > Pseudoalteromonadaceae > Pseudoalteromonas > Pseudoalteromonas sp. SG44-8. The sequence continues at coordinate 62,592 of NZ_JACJEQ010000017.1, forward strand.
GCTACTTAAGCGTCCACCAGGTCGTGAAGCATACCCAGGTGACGTATTCTATCTTCACTCTCGTCTTCTTGAGCGTGCATCGCGTGTAAACGCTGAGTACGTTGAAAAGTTCACCAATGGTGAAGTGAAAGGTAAAACAGGTTCATTGACGGCATTGCCAATCATTGAAACTCAAGGCGGCGACGTTTCTGCGTTCGTACCGACTAACGTTATCTCTATCACCGATGGTCAGATCTTCTTAGAAACTGACTTATTCAACTCCGGTATCCGTCCGGCAGTAAATGCTGGTATCTCGGTATCGCGTGTTGGTGGTGCTGCACAAACTAAAATCGTTAAGAAACTAGGTGGCGGTATTCGTCTAGCCCTAGCTCAGTACCGTGAATTAGCTGCGTTCTCGCAGTTCGCGTCTGACCTTGATGATGCAACTCGTGCTCAACTTGAGCATGGTGAGCGTGTAACAGAGCTAATGAAGCAGAAACAGTACGCGCCAATGTCTGTTGCTGAAATGTCTTTGTCGTTATTTGCAGCAGAGAAAGGTTACCTTCAAGATATCGAAATCGTTAAAATCATGGATTTCGAAGCTGGGTTACTTTCTTATGCAAACAGCACATACGCAGAGCTTATGGCTCAAATCAATGAAACTGGTAACTACAATGCCGAGATCGAAGCGCAGCTTAAAGAACTTCTAGAGAAGTTTAAATCTACGCAAACTTGGTAATTTAGTTATAAATGGTGCGCTTTAGTTCGCTAAAGCACACCTTGATTCGGAGAAAGAGTCATGGCCAGCGGAAAAGAGATTAAAAGCAAGATCGGTAGTATTAAAAATACTCAAAAGATCACTAGCGCTATGGAAATGGTTGCTGCGTCTAAAATGAAAAAGGCACAGGAACGAGTGGCTTCAAGCCGTCCGTACGCTGAAAATTTACGCAAAGTGATCGGTCATGTTGCTAATGCTAACCTTGAATATCGCCATCCATATATGGAAGAGCGTGAGGTCAAGCGCGTTGGTTATATCGTCATTTCTACCGACCGTGGTTTATGTGGTGGCTTAAACTCTAATGAGTTTAAGAAAGTATCTTTAGATATCAAAGCGTGGAAAGAAAAAGGTGTTTCTGCAGATTTCGCAGTTATGGGCTCAAAAGCCGGCACTTTCTTTAACCGTTTTGGTGGAACAGTACTTGCCAAAAAATCAGGGTTAGGCGATGCGCCTTCTATTACCGACGTAATTGGTCCGGTAAAAGTAATGCTAGAAGCATTCAATGAAGGCAAATTAGACCGCTTGTATGTGGTTTACAACAAGTTTGTAAATACCATGAAGCAAGAGCCAACAATCGATCAGTTGTTGCCTTTGCCAAAAGACGAAAGCAAAGAACTTGCACACCGTTGGGATTACATTTACGAACCAGATCCAAAAGCAATTTTGGATACATTAATGGTTCGTTTTGTGGAATCTCAAGTATACCAAGGTGTAGTTGAAAATGCTGCCTCTGAACAGGCCGCCCGTATGGTTGCAATGAAAGCTGCAACTGATAACGCAGGCGACCTTATGGATGAGTTACAGCTTGTTTATAACAAGGCTCGCCAAGCGGCAATCACACAAGAAATTAGTGAGATTTGTTCTGGTTCAGCAGCAGTTTAATGCTTCGGGCAAAGATTAACGAGAGGAATAGACATGAGTTTAGGTAAGGTCGTCCAAATTATCGGCGCCGTTGTGGATATTGAATTTTCACAAGACAGCGTGCCAGCCGTATATGACGCGTTAAAAATAACAGATGGCGATTTAGCTGGTTTGACTCTAGAAGTTCAACAACAGCTAGGTGGCGGTGTGGTACGTACTATCGCACTAGGTACTACTGACGGTTTACGCCGTGGTGCATTAGTATCAAACACAGGTGAAGCGATTCAAGTTCCAGTTGGTAAAGCAACGCTTGGTCGTATCATGAACGTACTTGGTGAGCCAATCGATGAAGCTGGTCCAATCGGCGAAGAAGACCGTATGTCTATTCACCGTGCAGCGCCTTCATACGAAGAGCAATCAAGTTCAGTAGAACTTTTAGAAACTGGTATCAAGGTAATCGACCTTGTATGTCCATTCGCTAAAGGTGGTAAAGTTGGTTTATTCGGTGGTGCCGGTGTTGGTAAAACCGTAAACATGATGGAACTTATTCGTAACATCGCAATCGAGCACAGCGGCTACTCAGTATTCGCCGGTGTTGGTGAGCGTACTCGTGAGGGTAACGATTTCTACCATGAAATGAACGATTCAAACGTACTTGATAAAGTATCGCTTGTATACGGTCAGATGAATGAGCCTCCAGGTAACCGTTTACGCGTAGCGTTAACAGGTCTTACTATGGCTGAAAAGTTCCGTGACGAAGGTCGCGACGTACTTTTCTTCGTAGATAACATCTACCGTTACACACTTGCTGGTACTGAAGTATCTGCACTTCTTGGTCGTATGCCATCAGCGGTAGGTTACCAGCCTACACTTGCTGAAGAAATGGGTGTACTGCAAGAGCGTATCGCATCTACTAAGACGGGTTCAATCACTTCAATCCAAGCGGTATACGTACCTGCGGATGATTTAACGGATCCATCTCCAGCAACAACGTTTGCTCACTTAGATGCAACAGTAGTACTTTCGCGTGATATCGCGTCACTTGGTATCTACCCAGCGGTAGACCCACTTGATTCATCTTCACGTCAACTTGATCCATTAGTAATTGGTCAAGAGCACTACGATACAGCACGTGGCGTTCAGACAGTTCTTCAGCGTTATAAAGAACTTAAAGACATCATTGCAATCCTAGGTATGGACGAGCTTTCTGACGAAGATAAGCAACTTGTATCTCGTGCACGTAAAATCCAACGTTTCCTATCTCAGCCATTCTTCGTGGCAGAGGTTTTCACAGGATCACCGGGTAAATACGTGTCACTTAAAGACACAATTGCTGGCTTCAAAGGCATCTTAAACGGTGAATTTGATGATATGCCAGAGCAAGCGTTCTACATGGTTGGCTCTATCGAAGAAGCTCAAGAAAAAGCCAAAAACATGTAATTAGGAGGGTAGTATGGCAGCTATGACTGTACATCTTGACGTAGTAAGCGCAGAGCGGAAGTTATTCTCTGGTCTGGTTGAATCGATTCAAGTAAGCGGTAGTGAAGGTGAACTAGGTGTAAACCCAGGACATGCGCCACTATTGACTGCCCTTAAACCTGGTATGGTACGTTTAGTAAAGCAATTTGGTCACGAAGAAGTAATGTATGTTGCTGGTGGTACTCTAGAAGTGCAACCGAACATAGTGACTATTTTGGCTGATGTAGCGGTTCGTGGTGAAGACCTTGACGAACAAGCAACAGAAGCAGCTAAACGTGAAGCTGAAGCGCAAATGGCGAATTCTTCAGCCGCTGAATTAGATTATCAACAAGCAGCAGTACAACTTGCAGAAGCAATTGCACAGCTACGCGTTATTCAGCAATTACGTAAAAAGTAAGCCTATCTGGTTTTCAAAAAGCCCACTTTATGTGGGCTTTTTTGTGCTTGAAATATACTGCATTGTTATTTTATTAGAACGCTATCATTTTTCTAAACTCTACTTTTACAGCTCTTTATCATTATTTTTACTTATATCCTTCATCGATCCCCGTTACAATATAACTAATACAAAGCAAGTTGTGATTTCAGCTTAGATTCAGTGGCTACTGTTAGATTGCCATTGAGTAAGTGCACATGATGTGACTTACGTAACCTTTTTGAATTTACACGCGCTTATTTATTTCAATAAAACAAAGAAAGAAGGAAATTGTTTTAATGTCACTTACTACTGTAATTCTTGCTGCGGGTAAAGGTACTCGTATGCGTTCTGCTCTACCTAAGGTGCTGCACAAAGTTGCCGGTAAACCTATGGTGCAACACGTTATCGATAATGCTAAAGCACTCGGTGCGACATCTACTAACTTAGTTTTTGGTCATGGCGGCGAATTATTACAACAACAACTTGCTGACAACGATGTAAACTGGGTACTTCAAGCTGAGCAGCTTGGTACTGGCCATGCAGTGGCACAAGCAAACCCACATATTAATGATGAAGACACTGTATTGGTTTTATACGGTGACGTACCACTGACAAAGCAATCAACCCTTGAGCGTTTACTCGCTGCCACACCTAAAAACGGCTTAGCCGTGCTTACTGTTAATTTAGCTAACCCTAATGGTTATGGCCGTATGTTACGTGTTGATGGCAAGCTAGTGGGTATTGTTGAGCAAAAAGATGCAAGCGCAGAGCAATTACTTATTAACGAAGTAAACACTGGCATTATGGCTGTAAACGGTAAACTGCTGAAAAGCTGGTTAGGCAACTTATCTAACGAAAACGCGCAAGGTGAATACTACCTCACAGATATAGTCGCAATGGCGCACAGTGAAGGTGTAGAGATAAGCTCAGCACAACCAGATCATCCAATGGAAGTTGAAGGTGCAAATAACCGCGTACAACTTGCAGGCCTTGAACGCGCATATCAGTCGTGGCAAGCCGAACAGTTAATGCTTAATGGTGCAACGCTTGCCGACCCTGCTCGCATTGATGTACGCGGCGAAGTGACAACGGGTGAAGATGTATTAATTGACGTAAACGTTATTTTTGAAGGTAAAGTTACTCTTGGTAATAACGTTGAAATTGGCCCTAACTGCGTACTTAAAAATTGTACGATTGGCGATAACGTAATTATTAAAGCTAATACCTTAATTGATGATGCAAGCGTAGCCGACAAGTGTACTTTGGGGCCTTATGCACGTCTGCGCCCAGGTGCGATTATGGAAGAAGACTCGCATATTGGTAACTTTGTTGAGATGAAAAAAACCCGTTTAGGCAAAGGCTCTAAAGCAAATCATCTTTCTTACTTAGGCGATGCTGAAATTGGCGAAAAAGTAAATATTGGTGCCGGTACTATTACCTGTAACTACGATGGCGTAAATAAAGCCAAAACCATTATTGGTGATAATGCCTTTATTGGCTCTAACTCATCGCTTGTTGCACCGGTAAACATTGGCGCAACAGCAACTGTTGGTGCAGGTTCTGTGATCACTAGCACCGTTGAAGATGAACAGCTAGCAATCGCACGTTCAAAACAGCGCAACTTAACCGGTTGGAAACGCCCAGTTAAAAAGTAAGCGCAGTAGTGTTTACCTTAGCTAGAAAAGCGAGTTTATACTCGCTTTTTGCTTTTTATTTAGCTGTAACATACTGCTATTAACTCCTGTTGCATCCGTTGAACTTTAATTTGCTGAGGTTGTTTTGGGCAATTAGCGCACTTTGCAACATTACCTATTTGGTAATGCAAACAACATGTTTTTCGCGTTAATGCTAATGAGTCTGAGCAAGCTGTAAGCATAATAAACTCCCCCGCCTCTGAGATATCGAGAGCATGCAACCAGTGCGCTGCCATTACATGAATATTAAACTGCGGCTTTCGCTTTGCATGAAGTAGTAGTATTGCTAATAGCGTGTCAGCTAATAAGGACATCGCCAAACGCTCATTAAGCCTTGCAACGAGGTTTAAATCTGTGAGTAACTTAACAACATAGCGTTTCAAGTGGGCAGCCATATCCGTTACTGCCTGTTGCTGGTTTTGATGGTACTGCGCTTTTATAGTGGATAGTTGCAGCCCTGCAATAACACCTTGCTGATAGTGTTGCTTAAAGTTTTGCAAAGAAAAGCTCATATTAAGTTCATGAACGCTGATAAGCGCTAAATAGACAGGTTGCCAATACAGCATTCCCCAGCTTTTGATTGCCCAATAACTGCGCCCAGCAGCGGGGTATTGCTGCTGCCAATACTGGTGTAACCTTGCAACCAGCAATGAACTCGATTGTATATCGAGCCAATCTGTTGATTGTTCTGGTACTTTTAAAGCACTGTGGTAGCCCTTAGCAAGATTTAACAGCTTACTAAGGGCGAGTTGTTCAGCGTTCATAACGAGTTTAGATACTTAAAATGAGGCGTTTAAACTAAGCTCAACACTGCGCTCAGCGCCCATCCAACAGCCATTTATATCAAAACAAGCACCCACATAACGTTTGTCTGTTAAGTTACTCACGGCTAAACCGATTTTATAGCTGTCGTTAAAACGATAGCTAGCGGCAGCATCAAGCAAGGTATAACCCGGTACTGTATCGGAATTTAAGGCATCTAACTGACTTTCACCGACATAACGTACACCGCCATTAAATTCCAGTGCATCGTTAAAGAAGTAATTTAACCACATTGAGGCTTGTTGCTCAGCTACCCAAATTGGTGTTTTACCTTCCAATGCCGGGTTTTGTGGATTATCTATTACCTCAACATCCATATCTGTTAGATTTACAGTAACATCAAGAGTGTCAGTGAGTTGCTGATAAACACTGATCTCAAAACCCTTCGATTGTACTTCACCATTTTGTGTGTATTTCATAAAGTCTGGAGTGTTAACCACCACATCTTGTTTGCGCAAATCAAAAAAGGCCGCGGTTACTTTAGTTGTTGCATCATTGTTGTGATATTTCATCCCGACTTCAATTTGCTCTGCGGTCGTTGGTTTAAATGCTTTGCCAGTTAAGGTATCTACCCCCGAAGTGGGCTCGAATGATTCTGAGTAACTGGCATAAGGAGCAATGTTATTATCAAAGGTATAAATTGCTGCCATACGAAAAGTGGTATCGCTTTGATCGATTTCTTGACTACTAGATATACCGCTTTTCGTATCATCTGTAAAACTGTAGTAATTATCATAACGAAGGCCAGCAATCACTGTCAGCGCATCGAGCTTTATCTCATCTTGAAGATAAAAACCGCGTTGAGATTGCTCTAAACGGCTAAATTGACGATAGCTATCTAAAGCGGCTGTAGTAGCTGCATTAAACTGGCTGTGATCTGGATTTGATAAATCAAGTGTTGGCGTATTTGCACCAAAAGTATCGGCATAGTCAAATGTAGAATCAAGGGTTTGATATTCAAAGCCAAATAATAGCTGATGATTAGTCTTCGCTAAACCAAATTGCACCGCGAGTTGGTTATCAACCACGAAGCCTTCCGCGTCTTCAATGGTTTTATAGGCAGTACGAGTTAAAATTTTATCTGCATCCGCTAAGCCGAAGTCATAGCTATTTTGTTGCGTGGCATCGGCATTGGTATAACGAAAGTTTTGCAAAAACGAAATTGAATCTGAAAATTCATGATTTAATTTATACCCGATCATAGTGACTTCACGAGCAAACTCAGCCCAGTTTTCATCGCCAGCATACGCATCAGCATCTAACTTACCGTAACTGGCTTCGTAAAGTGTGCCTTTCGCGGGTAATGGCGTTGATGGCACCATTTTAGGATCGTCTTGATAATATAAGTTAAGGTTTAAGCTTGTTTGCTCACTTATCTCAAAAGTTACTGAGGGCGCAATGGTGATTCTTTCTTCTTCGGTTGTTTGCTGTTGGCCGTCGCGGCTACGGGCAAGTGCAATAAAGCGATAATTAACGCCGTCGGTAATAGCGCCTGTGCTATCTAAAGCTAATTCAGCCAAGCTATTGCTACCAATTCGGGCTCTAATATTGTGCTCAGAGGATGCTTGTGGCGTTTTTGCTGTTTGGTTAACCATGCCACCTGGAGGTGCCGATCCGTATAAAACCGATGCTGGGCCTTTTAAAATCTCTACACTTTGTGTTGCATACGCATCTACTTGTGGAGCTAAGTTATAAGCTAGGTTGTATTGCAGCGGTAAACCATCGTAAAAATTACGGTAACTTTCAAAACCACGAATCGTATATTGGTCAAAAATCGTTACTGTACTGCGATTTTCAGGTGTGATCCCAGAAACATAGCGCAATGCTTCATTAACGGTATCTACTTGGCGTAACTCTAGTAATTTATTGTCGTAAACCTCAAAACTCATAGGCGATTCAATCGGTGTCAAACTCGATTTGGTCCCTGTTGAACGATAACTTTTTCCATATACTTCAATACTTTCTATGTCGTCTGCGGCTGGCTTTTCTGCAGCAAACCCATAGTTACTCATTAAACATAATGATATTGCAGATAGTCCAAACATTGATTTTTTTAACACAATCACTCCTTAAATTTTACTAGAATTAAACCATTGACACTTTATTGGAAACGCGATTAGTATACATTCTCATTTAGATTTATCAATTGTTTTCAATTAAAGGTGATCGTGCTCATGGTTCAGTTAAATGTGTTACTGGCGGATTCACAGCAGCAAGCTTCAACTAATGAAGCAAGTTCAATGCTTAATTCAATGTTTAATAAGGAAAATATAGATAATTTTAAAATAGGTCTTGAGCAGGTTATGCAATTGTTGGAGCAAACAATCGCAACACAACAAAAACCATTTAGCGGTATATTACCGCAGGAGCTAGCTAAAAAATTTATTGGTATTGACCTTAATCAACCGCTGTTTGATATACCGGACGCACTAGAAGAAGTTGCTCAGCTTTATCTTAAAGATGCTGTTTATTTTAATAATCCACGCTATCTCGCGCATTTAAATTGTCCGATTGTTTATCAAAGTATCCTTGCTGAATTGCTCGCTACTTCGATTAATACTGCTGTAGAGACCTGGGATCAAAGTGGTGGTGCCACTTTTATTGAACAAAGTATCGTAGATTGGACACTCTCAAAACTGGCGCTTGGTGAGCAGGCTGATGGCGTATTTACCAGTGGTGGTACGCAATCTAATTTGATGGCGATGTTGTTAGCTCGTGATTTTCAGTGCCATTTATATGCAGGGCATACTAATAAACAGCAAGGTTTACCACACGACTTTAGGCGACTAAAAATTTTCACCTCAAAAGTTAGCCATTTTAGTATTCAAAAAGCCGCCGCAATTTTAGGACTTGGTTACGATGCTGTTGTAAGCGTTCCGTATGATGAATATTTTAGAATGGATATGACCGCTTTAAATCAGGCAATCGAACACTGTCAGCAACAAGGCGATATCGTTATGGCCATCGTTGCAACAGCTGGAACAACTGATTTTGGTAGTATCGATCCATTAACGCAGATAGCTGAAATAGCTAAGCGCTGTGGTGCGTGGCTTCATGTTGATGCTGCTTATGGCGGGGGCTTATTAATAACGCCCAATAATAAACACAAGTTAGCGGGTATTGAATGCGCAGATTCGGTCACTATTGATTACCATAAGTCATTTTTTCAGCCTGTTAGCTGCAGTGCTTTTTTTGTAAAAGATAAGCAACATCTATCAGTTGTTACTTATCATGCCGAATATTTAAACCCATTAAGTCAGCAACAAGCGGGAACGCCAGATCTATGCAATAAGAGCATTCAAACCACACGACGTTTTGATGCGTTAAAGTTGTGGTTTTCACTGCGTACGGTAGGAGCTCAAAACTTAGGTGTAGCATTTGAACAAGTGATGCATTTAGCACGACAAGGTTATTTGTTATTAGCCTCTGAAGCAGATATTGAAATTATTCATCAGCCGCAGTTAAGTACACTGGTATTTCGTTTTGTTGGCGATAGCGGTGCTACAGATAGTGAATTGGACGCCGTAAATAAATATATTCGTAAACAGTTATCTCGCCAAGGTGAGGCGTTGATCGCGGCAACTAAGGTAGCAGATAAACAATATTTAAAGTTCACCTTACTGAACTGTGCCACCACTATCAATGATATCCAGCAAGTTGTAAGGCTTATAAAGCAATATGGTTATCAATACTTAGCAAGTGATTTAGCGAACGAACATGCTCCTTTAAGTCTTGCACTGGAGGAAGTTAGCTATGGATAAGTCCATTTATGATGTTATTGGTATTGGTTTAGGGCCATTTAATTTAAGTCTGCATGTTTAACTGCGCCACTTGAAGGAGTCAGCAGTCTCTTTTTAGATAAAAAAGCTGAGTTTAATTGGCATCCAGGCATGATGCTTCCTGAGGTAAGTTTACAAACCCCCTTTATGTCTGACTTGGTAACGCTTGCTGACCCAACTAGCCCTTATAGCTTTTTAAACTATATAAAGCAGCAAGGTCGACTGTATTCTTTTTATATTAGGGAAAACTTTTTCTTACTTCGCCAAGAATATAATCAGTATTGCCAGTGGGCAACAAAGCAGCTGCCTAATATACGTTTTAATTCAGAGGTTCAGCATGTTGAGTACAGCCAAGACGAAGATATTTATATAGTACAAACAGCAGAACAAGTGTATCTAGCTAAACATTTAGTGTTAGGCACCGGGCCGGTGCCACGTCATCCTCAATGTGCTCAAGCATTTAAGTTGCAAGAGGGGGTTATTCATTCTAGCAACTACTTAGCCAATAAAAGTCAATTACAGCAAAAACAGTCGATCAGCATTATTGGTAGCGGGCAAAGTGCCGCTGAGATTTTTTATGATTTATTACAAGAGATTGATCAGCATAATTATCAACTAAATTGGCTTACTCGTTCTTCACGGTTTTACCCGCTCGAATACACTAAATTAACGTTAGAAATGACCTCACCAGAATACGTTGATTATTTTTATCAATTACCAGAACAAAAACGCCAGCAGTTAAATCGTCGTCAGCATAATCTCTATAAAGGTATTAATAGCGAATTGATCAACAATATTTTTGATTTGCTGTATAGCAAACGGCTAACAGCTAAATTGCCAGTAAGCTTGCACACAAACTCGGCATTGATTGATATGACCTACCTGAGCCACCAGCAGGGTTTTGAACTTAGCTTAGAGCAAACTGAACAGCAGCAAGGTTATTCACTAAACACCCAAAGCGTTATTTTTGCAACGGGTTATCAGTCTTACCAACCGAGCTTTTTAGCAGGGATCAGTCATTGCATTGATAGTGACGACGCGGGGCTTTATCAAGTTGCTCGTAATTACTCAATAGACAAGCAGCATCAACGTATTTTTGTACAAAATACAGAGCAACACACCCATGGTTTTGTGACTCCTGATTTAGGCATGGCATGTTATCGCAACTCTTGTATTATTCGTGCGATCACCGGACATGAATATTATCCAATAGAACGTAAAATAGCTTTTCAGGAGTTTGCTGCGCCCAATTATGAGTTAAGCGACGAAGTAGAGCAGTTTCGCGCATGAGTAAGCAGTTTAAAGTTTTGTTGATCGCGGTAACGGTATTTGCAGTGCTCAGTGATTCAATGTTATTGCCGTTTTATCCTACTTTCTTTAGTGCGGTATTTAATATAAGTGACCCTGCCTATGTTGGCACTTACATTGCTGCCAGCTGCTTTGTTGTCATGGTATGTTTTCCTATTTGGGCCTTCATTAGTAAATACATTAATGTGCTACCTTTATTGGTTTATAGCCAAATTGCTGCGGGTGTATTTAGTGTCAGTAGCTTTTTTGCTAGCGACTTAAATTGGTTTTGGTTTTCCTCCATGGCTATGTTTGCTTTTAAAGCCAGCTATTTACTGGTTTATCCATACTTAATGAGCTTGGAAGCGAAAACAAATCACGTTGCGACGATTGCAATGCTTAGTGTTGTGGTGCACTTTGGCGCCATACTTGGCGCACTTGCTGGTGGCTTTGTGTTATCGGCTCTTCCTGGCAAAGCCGCATTTTTAATAATGGCTCTAAGCGATTTTACTCAGGTTTTTATGTGCGCCTATCTCATAAGATTAGCGCCTAGTAAAAATCAGTCGCCTCCAGTAGCAAAAACATCAATCACTTCATCAAGTCGTTGGCCTGTATATCAACTTGGCATTGTTATGTTGTGCTTTTACTTTAGTGCTTTTTTGATCCGGCCTTTTTTTGCGGCATATTGGCAAAGTATTAGCGACACCTCCAGTATCGTCCTAGCGAGTGTTGTGTTTTCTATCCCTGCTTTTATGGCATTGCTTGCGCTGTGCTTTAATCATTGGCGGCAGCACACAAATCGCAACCCCATCAACTTATTAGTTGTCTTTATGTTGATCATTACAGGCGTTGCATTACAAGCCAGCCCTCTTTACTTAGTAGTGATCGCAGGACGTTGCCTGTTCGGTCTATCGCTATTCATTATTATTGTGCGTCTTGATCTGCTGCTTTACCAAGTGAGTACGCCAGACAAGTACGCTGAAGATTTTAGTAAAGTCAGTTTTTGCCAAAGCTTAGGTGTACTTTTAGCTTCTTACTGCGCGGGTTTGCTGGTTAAAAGCTCTGGTTTAGTAATACCTTTTTGGGTCGCCGCTGGTGGGCTCGCTATATCTGCTTGTTGTTTATGGCTACTGAGCAAGCAAAGTCGACGCCATACTCCTTGCGCCAATCTGGCATCGACCACGAGGGCTCAATAATGTCCATTACAGCAGCTGTTTTTTGCCAGCAGTTTACTAATATCGCAGAGCTTAGCTTAAGGCCATTTAGCCTAGCACAAGATCTCGCGTTAATTCACCAGTGGGTTACTCAGCCTCATGCGCAGTTTTGGGGCATGCAGGAATTTACCATTGAGCAGTTACAGCAAGAATATCTAAGCCTGTTAGCACATAGTGATATTTATATCGGCTACGCAAACAATAGCGCGTGTTTTTTAGTTGAGTTATATGACCCTCTATTAGATGAAATAGGTAATCATTACCCCGTCAAAGCAGGTGATATTGGCATGCACATTCTGATTGCCCAAAGCAATAACAAGGTGCATGGCTTTACTTGGTCGGTGTTTCAACTGGTGATGAATTTCATTTTTGCTAATGACAAAAATCAGCGCGTTATTGTTGAACCCGATATTCGCAATAACAAAATTCATTGTTTGAATACTAAAGCCGGCTTTCGTTATCAATCTGCGGTTAGGTTAACTCATAAAACCGCACATCTCGCATTTTGCACGCGTGATAACTTTTATCACGCATTAAATAAGGATAATACTATGAAGCACATTCCGCTGAGCCCAGAGCAAGCCGTCAGTCATTTAACGCCACAGCTATGGCGGCATGTAAATAGGTTACATGTTCGCAAAGCTTTGAGTGAGTTTGCTCATGAGCGGCTGATAAAACCGCAATTGACCAATGAAGATGCAGATTGGCAATATTTTGAGCTCAGTACAGACAAAGAAACCATTGTTTATCGCTTTAAAGCCAAGCTGGGGTATTTGAATCACTGGCATATAGCAGCAGACTCAATTGAAAAACAAATAGATAACCAAGTAGCCGAGCTCGATTCAATCGCCTTTATTTGTGAGTTACAACATAGTTTAGGTATCAGCCAAGCTATGCTGCCTACTTATTTAGAAGAAATAGCCAGTACTTTATATGGCAGTGCTTATAAGCATCAGCTGCCAGCATTGACTGCTGAGCAGCTCACCACTGCGGATTTTCAACAGGTAGAGAGTGCGATGACGGAAGGTCATCCTTGCTTTATAGCAAACAATGGTCGAATAGGGTTTGATACCAATGATTATCGCCAATACGCACCAGAGACTGGCGCGCACTTACAGCTGGTTTGGCTAGGTGCGCATAAAGATAGAGTGGTGTTTTCGACCACCGATGATTTAGATTATCAAACACTCATAACGCAAGAGCTATCGACGCACACCATAGAGTCATTTAAGCAAAAGCTATCGACGCACACCATAGAGTCATTTAAGCAAAAGCTATTAGCGCGTGGAGTAAATAGTGACGATTACTTCTTTTTCCCAGTTCATCCTTGGCAGTGGTTTAATAAACTCGCGTCGTTATTCTCTAACGATATTGCTGATCAGCATTTGGTTTGCTTAGGATACAGTGAAGATGAATATCAGCCGCAGCAGTCTATTCGTACTTTTTTCAATAAAACACATCCGCATAAACGCTATGTAAAGACCGCACTGTCAATTTTGAATATGGGATTCATGCGTGGTTTATCGCCTTATTATATGAGTGCAACTCCCGCAATTAACGATTGGGTAGCACAAGTAGTATCACAGGATCCGTACTTAGCTGGATCCGGTTTTACAATTCTGCGTGAGGTTGCAGCAATTGGTTATTATAATCACGCTCTAGAAGCCGCAACCGATCAATACAGTCCATATCGAAAAATGCTTTCTGCACTTTGGCGTGAAAGCCCAATGCCAAAGATAAAGAGTAATCAGCGCTTAATGACCATGGCGTCGCTGCTGCATATAGATAATCAAGGACAAGCGTTATTACCTGCTTTGATAAAATCAGCCAAGATAGGTACTCATATATGGATTGCTAAATATCTAAAAGCATACTTAGATCCACTCCTTCATTGTTTCTACTCCCATGACTTAGTCTTTATGCCTCATGGTGAAAACTTGATCCTGTTACTTGAGAACAACATTCCAGCCAAAGCAATAATGAAAGATATTGCCGAGGAGATAGCTATTCTTAATAAAGATTTAGTACTGGCGGATAATATTCAACGCTTAACTGTGGATGTGCCCGATGAATTAAAAGTGCTGTCAATTTTTACAGATGTGTTTGATTGTTTCTTTAGGTTCGTGGCTGATATCCTTGATCAGCAAAACGACTATTCAGAACGAGACTTTTGGCAACAAGTTGCAGAGTGTGTAATTAGCTATAAACAATCACACCCAGAACTAAAAGATAAGTTTATCAAGTACGATCTATTTAGTGCTGATTTTACCTTGTCGTGTTTAAACCGATTACAGTTAAGTAATAATCAGCAAATGATAGATTTGGCAGATCCGGCAAAAAATCTTAAATTTGAAGGAAAATTAATCAATCCGATAGCCGCATTTAATCCAATTAAAAAAGATAACAGTGCAACAGTTTAATAATTGCTATTTAGCTATGAGATGGATCAGGTCTGTATGCGCAGCTTGGTTGCTCTCATAGCTGAAAATTTAAGCGAAAATAACGCTGTAACGCCTTGTTTGTATGCCTTTTGAGCAAATAGTTAATTAATTTAATAAAACTGAAATAAAGCGTTGACGGCCTCAAGAATATCCCTATAATGCGCATCCACTGACCCGGCAGGCAGCAATGAAAAGCGCTGAACAAACGGTAAGTAAGTCGAGTAAAACTTAGCTTTAAAATCTTTTAAAAGAAACTAAAGAATTAAGTGTTGACAAAAAAATAGGAAAGCGTAATATGCGCAGCCCTAGCGAGATAAAGTTTAACTTTAACCGAAACGTTCTTTAACAATATAAAGCAATCATCTGTGTGGGCACTCGTACAGATTGAGTTCTAACAGCCGAGCTTAGTTCGCTAAGTAAGGCAAAAAATTTAGAGTCTCAATTGAAACTGAGTGACCAACAGAAGTAACTTATTTATAAGTTGCTTCGGCACAGTCAATTCAATATCGAAAGATATTAAATAAATTCAGAATTCATTGAGCT